>NZ_JBPJSJ010000011.1:0-130464 GCF_051225675.1 Natrinema sp. CGMCC1.2065
TGGCGGCGGAGACCCGCGAGGCCGTCGAGGAACGGCTCTGCGAGGGAGTGGCCTCGCTCCCGCTTCCGGCCGCGGCCGACGGCGTCGCGCTCGCCTGGGTCGGCCGCGCGGACGACGGCCGCGAACGGCTCGTCCCGACGGCGTGGGCCGGTCGCGACGCCGGGTTCCTCGAGTCGGCGACGGTGGCATTAGACGGGAGCGAGGAGACGCCGGCTCACGCCGCGGCGACGACACGCGAGGCGGTCGTGATCGACGATCTCGCCGCGGATCCCGAGGCCGAACCCGTCGACCGCGCCGGCGGGGACTCGTGGCGGCGACGCCTGCGCGACCGCGGGTTCCGATCGGCGCTGAGCGTCCCCCTCACCGCCGACGAGTTCCGCTTCGGGACGCTGACCGCGTACGCGACGCGGCCGGGGGCCTTCGACGAGCGGACCCGCCGGGCCTGTGCCCACCTCGGGACGATCGCGGGCGCTGCGATCGGCGCGCTCGAGACGAAAGCGGCGCTGCTCGCCGACCGGGTAACCGAACTCGAGGTCGTCTGCCGGGACGAGACCGAGCCGTTGTCGTCGCTCGCCGCCCGGCTCGGGCGGGCGATCGACATCCGGGCCGTGATCCCGCGGTCGACGGACGGTTCGACGGTGTACTGTTCGATCTCGGACGGCGATTCGGACGCGATCCGGGACCGAGCCGCGGCCGCGCCGGCGGTCGAATCGGTTACGGTCGTCGGCGACGGCGACGACCGGACGGTCCTCAAGATCGTCTTTGCCGCGCCCACCGTCGCCGGGACGATCGCGGCCCACGGCGGCGTCCTCCGGGCGCTCGAGCCGGTCGACGACCGGACCCGGCTCACGATCGAACTCGGCGAGCCCGTCGATGTCCGCGCGTTCGTCCGCGCTCTCGAGCGGCGACATTCGGGGACGGAGCTGATCGCTCGCCGAACGCGGGAGCGACCGCCCCGGGCAGCGGGTGCGATCGACGAACTCGCCGGGCGCCTCTCGGAGCGACAGCGGCGGACGCTCGAGGCGGCCTACCACGGGGGATTCTTCGAATGGCCCCGCGACCACACCGGCGAGGAGATCGCGGCCACCCTCGGAATCTCCCAGCCGACGTTCAGTCGCCACCTCCGGCTGGCCCAGCGGAAACTGTTCGCGTTGCTGTTCGACGACGCCGGCGAGGCGTGATCGCTCGCCGGCGACCGAACCGGCGGACTCGCTCGCACCCCTCCGAGCAGCGGTGACCGGTCCGACCCAACCGGCATCGGTCACCGGTCCGACCCGGACAGCGTCGGTGACTGTCCGGACGTATGACGGTCTTACCGTACCGATCCGTCGGGTAACAAACTCTTTCCGGCTCGAGACGAACCGGACAGCGAGCTGACGGATGAATACGTATTGATGTCGGCACCCCGTCCGCTTCCGTGTATAGCGTCCACGACCATGTACTCGGCTCCTAATGAGCCATTCAATGAGTGCGTTCGAGGTAAGAACTGATTACAGCGGCCGTCCGGGCGGGCGGGGGATGGTCCTGTGAGCATCGAGATCGCCGACGGCGAGGACCGACCGGAGCCGGGAGCCGACGCCGACGGAACCGCTGCCGACGCGAGCGGCGTTCGATCGACGGCCGACGGCGGTATCGTCGCCCAGCTCCGGCTCGATCACTCGCGGCTGTTTCTGGCCCCCTCGCTCCGGCGGGCCCCGGACGTCACCCTCGAGCCCGACTACTGGACCGAGCCCGAACCCGGCCGGACCGTCGTGTTCGTCACGGCCCACGGAACCGACCTCGAGGCGTTCGAGGCCGGGCTCGAGACCGATCCTACCGTCGCCGATCCCGTCCTCGTCGACCGCTATCCGGACAGGCGAGTCTACCGGGTGGCCCTTACCGACCGCGCAGTCACGTTCACCGCCGCGACTGCCGCCGTCGGCGGTCGTCTCCTCGATTGCTCGAGCTGCCGGGCCGGCTGGCAGCTCCAGTTGCGGTTCCCCGACCGGGACCGACTCGTCGCGTTCAACGACTACTGCCGCGAGCGCGACGTGTCGATCACCGTCGATCACCTCCGGGTGTCCGACGAGGAAGACGACGGCGTCGTCGCCCTGACCGACAAACAACAGGAGTTGCTCGCCGTCGCCTACGAGGAAGGCTATTTCGAGGTCCCTCGCGGCATCTCCCAGGACGAACTCGCACAACGACTCGGCGTCTCGAAGTCGGCCGTCTCCCAGCGACTGCGACGGGCGATCGGCGAACTCTGCGCACAGACGCTCTGACCGAGCCCCAGGGCCGCCCATTCCTCCAGCGGTGTCTCGCCGTTGCAGTTCGTCCCGACGCTCTCCGATCGAGCGACGACAGTCGTACGTCCGCGCGAGAAAACCGAGATGTAAGCAGTTCGACGACCCTGCGGGCCGTCGCAAGCGATTCCGGGCGCTCCGGTCGCCTACCGACGCGTTACTCGTCGTCTTCGTCGTCTTTCATCGCGCCGAGCTGGTCGACCAGCTCGTCCGTCGATACGTCGGATTCGAACGACATCTCGCCATGATGGTCGTTTTCGTGGACGTTGACGGCTTCGACGTCCTCGTCGTCGTCGGCAGTCTGCTCTTTTTGTTCGGATTCGTCGTAGCTACCAAAACCCATACGTACACGTTCGCCGCCACTGCAAAAGGTGTGCCGGTTTTTGCCCTTTTCTGTCAACGTGGCTGCACCCCTTCGAAACCGGGTCGACCGGTCCCGTGTCCGCCCCCTACCGATCGTTTTGCCGTCCGTACTAGAGCGGCAATCCCCTGTTCGTTTGCCGTACTTTTCACCGCCGGCCGACGCCTTCGGCAAAACCGCTCGAGAGCGCGGCCGGGACCGACGGTTCGGTCGTGATAGCGACTCGATACGGCGACCCGTCCCCCGCATTCGAAACGGCCGAACCGCGACTCAGGCCTCGAGTACCCGGAGACTACGGCGTTCAGTAGTCCGTCTATAGTAATGGGTTCGGGAGGGTTGCCTTGGCTCATGGTCGCGTACCGGTTGTCATCTCGAACACTCGATTCGGATCACTGTGCTGTCAGATCGCGTCGGCCCTCGTCGTCGGGGGCGAGCCGGGCCGTCGCTGCACACGCAACTACCGTGAGCGGGCCACACGACCGTCACTACCGGCCCGACGGGGGGTGAGCCACCGATGTGTGGCATCATCGGCCGCGTCGGCGACGGCAACGCTCTCGAACCGCTGCTGACGGGCCTGGAAAACCTCGAGTATCGCGGCTACGATTCCGCGGGCGTCGCCGTCCAGAACGGCTCCGGCATCAACGTCGAGAAACGCTCCGGGAAGGTCGAGGAACTGAAATCGTCGATCGGCGAGCCGCTCCAGGGGGAGGTCGGGATCGGTCACACCCGCTGGAGTACGCACGGGCCCCCGACCGACGCCAACGCCCACCCGCATACCGACGAGAGCGAGGACGTCGCCGTCGTCCACAACGGTATCATCGAGAACTACACCGAACTCAGAGAGCGGCTCGCGGCCAACGGCTACGAGTTCACCAGCGACACCGACACCGAAGTCATCCCGCATCTCGTCCAGTACTACCTCGACGCCGGCTACGACAGCGAGCCGGCCTTCCGACAGGCCATCGACGAACTCGAGGGCAGCTACGCCGTCACCGCGATGGTCTCGGGCGAACACGTCCTCTACGCGGCCCGCCGCGGGTCGCCGCTGGTCGTCGGCATGGAGGACGGCGAGTACTTCCTCGCCAGCGACGTCCCCGCCTTCCTCGAGTACACGGACAGCGTCATCTACCTCGAGGACGGCGACGTCGTCGTCGTCGACGAGGACGGCGTCGAGTTCACCGACCTCGAGGGGGACCCGGTCGTGCGCGAACCCGAAACAGTCGAGTGGGACCCCGAACAGGCCGGCAAGGGTACGTACGACCACTTCATGCTCAAGGAGATCCACGAACAGCCCACGTCGCTGTCACAGGCGATCGAGGGCCGGATCGATCCGGCCGGTGGCCGGATCGCGCTGGCCGACTTCGAACCCGGAACCTTCGCCGACGTCGACAGCGTCCAGTTCGTCGCCTGTGGGACCTCGTATCACGCCGCGCTCTACGGCTCGCTGGCGCTGAATCAGGCGGGCGTCCAGTCGACCGCCCTGCTGGCCAACGAGTACAGCGTCTCGGCCCCGCCGATCGACGACGACACGCTGGTGATCGCGGTCACCCAGAGCGGGGAGACGGCCGATACGCTCACTGCGCTTCGGCGGGCCGCCCGCGAGGGTGCCGCTACGCTCACCCTGACGAACGTCGTCGGATCGACGGCCGCCCGCGAGGCCGACGACGCGCTGTTTATCCGGGCCGGCCCGGAGATCGGCGTCGCCGCGACGAAGACCTTCTCCTCGCAGGCGGTCATGCTCACGCTGCTGGCCCAGCGGATCGCCGCCGACCTGCGGGGCGAGCCGCCGGCCGACCTCGAGGCGCTCCTACCGGAACTGGAATCGATGCCGGCGGCCATCGACGACGTTCTCGCAGGGTCGGCCGCAAAGACCGTCGCCAGACGCTACAGCGACAGCGAGGCGTACTTCTTCATCGGTCGCGGGCTCGGCTACCCCGTCGCGCTCGAGGGGGCGCTGAAGTTCAAGGAGATCACCTACGAACACGCCGAGGGCTTCGCCTCGGGCGAACTCAAACACGGGCCGCTGGCGCTGGTGACGCCGGAGACGCCGGTGTTCGCGATCTTCACCGGACAGGAAGACGAGAAGACGTTGAAAAACGCCGAGGAGGCACAGACCCGCGGCGCGCCGGTGATCGCGGTCTGTCCCGACGACCACCCGGCCGTTGAGGTCGCCGACGACCACCTCCCGATCCCCGACACCGAGCCCGATCTGGCAGGCCTGCTCGCGAATGTTCAGCTCCAGCTCGTGTCGTATCACGCCGCCGATCTCCTCGGCCGTCCCATCGACAAACCGCGGAACCTGGCGAAAAGCGTCACCGTCGAGTAAGCGGTCCCCGGCGACCCGATTCCTCGGGTCCGCGTTCCCACTGCTGTCGTACTCTCGTTTTCGACCCGCCCGCTGCCGCTCTGGACGCTTTTCTGTCACCCCGAAAAGCCCGATCGGTCGGTTTCGAGCAGGGGTCACCGAGGCCGCAGGACCCGAGGCCACCCCCGTAGCCCGGTCCGCACGGCGTCGTCGATCGCGACCCGTACTCGAACGACATCGGAATCGAACGTGGAGGGTCACGCTGGCGATCGAGGTCGCCGGTGGCGCCCACCGGAACCTGGGTATCGATCGATACCCTCCGGTTAGCCTAGGTGTTTGCCGCTCGTATAAATGGCACACCTGATAGCTACGGCCGTCGCTTCGTCGGTCGCGATCCGCCGGGTCGCGACGAGTTGGGTGTCGGTCTCGTGACGACGGTTCACGCCTTCCTATCGAGGCCCGTCTCTCGGTTGGGTTCGTGCGAGTTCGAACGGACTTGGGCGGCGATAAAGACGTTGTTACTCGCGTTTAATATCGTATTTCCCGCGGCTCCGTGTCTCACACTCCCGATCCTCGAACAGTCTTCCGACTCGAGCCGTTCCGGGATCGCGTTGCAATCCCCTGCTGCGACCGGTATTATGCGGTCTATAGTAAATACCGTTCTGTCGCTACGGACTGTTGATGTCGACGGACCCATCCGCCAACTGGACGCCCATGACGGCCGGCCAGCAAACGACAGCCCCCCGATGTGTCAACTGTGGGAATCAGGTGACCCGCCAGTTCGCTCGCGTGTTCGGCGACAACCGCGACGTCGTCCACGCCTGTCCGGACTGTGCGACCTACCGCGAGATGAAGACTTCCGATTTCATCCCGAAAGAAGCCAGATAACCGACGTTTTCGACCGGATCGTAGTCGTCGTCGCACCGTTGTTCCGCTCACACCTCGAGTCGCACCGTTCTCCCGTCGTACTGTCGCCGCCTACGCCGACGAAGGGATGGCCTCGGCGAGCAGCGACTGGGCGGTGTCGAACAGATCGTCGGCGTCGGCCGGCGATCGTGCCTCCGCGGTGACCCGGATCAGCGGCTGGGTCCCGCTCGCACGAAGCAGGAACCAGCCCGCCTCGGTCTCGACTCTGGCGCCGTCGAGCGTATCGACCTCGTCGTATCGCTCGTCGACCCGCCGTCGAACGGCGGCCATCGCGGCCGCCTTGTCCGCGACTTCGACCGACGTTCGCCGGATCGGATACCGCTCGATTTCTCCGACGAGGTCCGACAGCGATCCCCGATCCGCGACCAGTTCGACCAATGTACAGGCCGCGAGCGGCCCGTCCGGACACCGGGTTTCTGTCGGCCAGATCCACGCGCCGCTCGGTTCGCCGCCGAAGACTACGTCCGGCTCGGTCGTCCGCTCGGCGACGTAGACGTCCCCGACCCGCGTCCGGGTCACCGATGCACCGACCGCCACGAGCGCGTCGTCGACCGCGAGGCTGGTATCGACCGGTGCGGCGACGCGGTCGCCCTCGCCGGCCGCGTCCCGGGCGAACAGTGCAAGGAGGACGTCTTTCGGAACGAACGCCCCGGTTTCGTCGACCGCCAGCATCCGATCCGCGTCGCCGTCGTGGGCCAGTCCGATCTCCGCGTCCGTTTCCGCGACCAGCGTCGACAGCGTCTCGAGGGTCTCGGCGGTCGGCTCGCTCGGTCGGCCGGGAAACGAGCCGTCCCGCTGCCCGTTGAGCGTCCGCACCTGACAGCCCAGTTCGTCGAGGACCGATGCCGTCACCCCGCCGGTACCGTTGCCGATATCGACGACAACGCTTGGCGTCCGCTCGAGGTCGACCGCCTCGCTGAGCGCGTCGGCGTGGTATTCGCGAGCGCCCTCGCGACGAACCCGGTCGCCGATTCCCTCCCAATCGGCCAGGTCGTAGTCGTCCTCGCGGACCCGCCGCTCGATCGCCTCGCGCTGGTCGGGACCGAAGGCCTTCCCCGACGGCGTCCAGAGCTTGATCCCGTTGTCCGTCGCCGGGTTGTGCGACGCCGTGATCACGACGCCAGCGTCGGCCTCGAGATGATCGATCGCGCGGGCGACCGTCGGCGTCGCCTCGACGCCCACCGTCACGACATTGGCGCCACACTCACACAGCCCCGCCGCGACGGCGTCGACGAGCATCGCCCCGCTCTCGCGAACGTCCCGTCCGACGACGACGCGGTCGTACCCCTCGGACGCGACCGCGCGACCGACCTCGAGGGCGGTCGCCGCCGTCACCTCGTCACCGACCCGGCCACGAATACCGCTCGTTCCAAACATACGATTCTCTGCGTGGGGCGAGTGCCTTACTATGTGTGGATTAACCAGCCGACGAGTGGGGTAGCACCGGCTAGGATCGCCGTTTTCGACGGGGGTCGTGGGGTGGCGTCGGCCGTCCGTGTCCGGTCGTCTGTCACGTCGATACGACCGGTTAGCATCCGCCTGTCTGGCTGAACTGTCTGGGCCGTATATATGACCGACGCGGGTAGGATCGAACAGCATGGGACCGACACAGCCAGCGGCCGTCCGATCGAGTCGAACCGTATGAGCGCGACCGAGTCCGACACCCACGGTGACGATCCCGGAACCGACGTCTCGCTCGACGACCTCCCGCCCAGTGCGAAACTCGTCTACAAGGTCCTCGAGTACGAGGAACCGCTCACACAGGAGGGCATCGCAGCCGAGTCGCGGCTCTGTCCTCGGACCGTTCGCTACGCCCTTGGGAAACTCGAGGAGCAAGAACTGGTCGCCAGTCGCGTCTGTCTCGAGGACGCGCGCCAGTCGACCTACCGGATCCGCGAGTAGTCTCGGTGCCCCCGTTTCGCCGGCGTTGCCGCGTTCCCATCGTAGCCACTGCAAGTCGGTACTGACGGGCAAGAACTGACCCGGGTACGCGTCGTATCGGAGTCCCCGCTCCCATGTCACTGCGAATGGGGGTATGGCACTGATAAACAATTCTTATGCTCGCCGAGTCGATTTCCTGAGACAGAATGGTACGTGAGAGTTGGACGAGCCGGGCCGGATTCATTTTGGCCGCGGTCGGAAGCGCGATCGGACTGGGGAACATCTGGCGATTTCCCTGGATGACCGCGGAGAACGGCGGGAGTGCCTTTCTGCTGTTGTATCTGCTCATCGTTCTCCTCGTCGGGGTACCGGGATTACTGGCCGCGTTCGTGATCGGCCGCCGGTCGAACCGGAACCCAGTGGGGGCGTTCAAATCGCTCTCCGGATCTCGCTTCTGGACGGTGTTGGGCGTCCTCTGTGTCGCCACCTCGATCATGCTGATGTCGTTCTACAGCGTCGTCGGCGGGTGGATCCTCCGGTACTTCCTCGAGAGCGCGACGGGTGCCTATTTCGCGGCCCCCGAAACCCACTTCGCGGCGATCAGCTACGGTGCCGAAGCGTTCGGCTACCAACTCGCCGTCCTCGCGGCCACGTCGCTGATCGTCGCCGCAGGGATCAGACGCGGCATCGAGGCGTCGACGAGGGTGATGATCCCCGGCGTCGTCGTGTTGCTCGTCGGACTCGCGATCTGGGCGGCCCGCCAACCCGGCGCTGCGCAGGGATACGAGTTCTACCTCGCGTTCGACGGGGCGTACCTCGCGGCGAACTTCCTCTCGGTACTGGGCGCAGCCGCCGGCCAGGCGCTGTTTACCCTCTCGATCGGCAGCGGGACGATGATCACCTACGCCTCCTACATCGACGACGACCGCTCGCTTCCACTCGACGCCTCGGCTATCGCCGTGTTCAATCTCGGTATCGGCATCCTGGCCGGACTCGTGGTGTTCCCGTTGTTGTTCTCGTTCGCGCCAGGGCCGACTGCTGGCGGCCCCGGTGCCCTGTTCATCGGGATCGCCGGCGCGTTCGCGAGCCTGCCCGGCGGGCGGCTCCTCGGCGCAGTCTTCTTCCTCGTCGTTCTCCTCGCGGCCCTGACGAGTCTGATCAGCATGCTCGAGATTCCGGTCTCGTTTCTGGTCGACGAGTTCGACCTCGAGCGGTCGACGGCGACCCGGGGACTGTTCGCGCTGGTCGTCGTCACCGGCGGCGTCAACGCGTTCAGCCCCGCGGTGTTTACGCTGTTTGCGGACCAGCTCGTCAACCTCCTCCTGATACTCGGCCTGACCGGGTTCATGACCTACACTGCCTGGGTTCTCGGCCCGGCCGCGATCGAGGAGTATCTCGCGGGTGCGGGACGGTTCTCACGCCCGCTGGTGGTCCCGTGGCGATACGCGATCGGGACCATCTTTCCGGCGTTTCTCCTCTTTACGTTCTACGCCGACGTCACGGCGCTCGTCGGACTCTCGGCGGGAACGGGACCGTTGTTAGTCGCAGCGGTGCTGACGCTGCTGGCGCTCGTCTTCGTGGCCCGCCGGTCCGTCTCCGAAAACCGACCGCAACCGAGCGAGCGCGCGGACTGACTGCGACGCGTCGCTCAGTGCGAACCGAACGGTTGCGCTGTGATCGCGGCGGCGTCACGCCCTCGGCGTTACCGGTGTTTCTGATACTGATCGACGAGGAGATCGATCCCGAACGCGCCCCGCGTGATCTCGTAGTGGGTCTCGAGGCGGGGGTTGAACTTGGCCTTGTAGCGGTTGATACTGGGGACGCCGGCCCCGACGAGGTCGTATTCGTCGATCCCCTCGCGGAGCCCGTCGCGCATGACGTGCCAGTCCAGGAGGTCGTTGATCGCGATATCGACGTCGACGTCGGGCTTGACGCCGCCTTGCCACCGGTAGCGGGTGCGGTCGGACTCGACGACGAGGATGCCGCCGAGGAACTCGCCGTTGACCCGACAGGCGTAGGGCCGGATCGCGCCCTCGGGCAGCGTCTCGTACAGCGACCGCGCGAAGCCGGGCCGCAACCGGAACGGCTGATCCTGGCTCTCGTAGCGCTGCCGGACCTTCTCGACGATGCGTTCGACGTCGTCGCCGTCGCCCTCCTCGATGACGTACGCGTCGTCGTCGGCGTTGCGGACGTTGCTGCGAGCGTCACTGCTGAACCGCTTCAACAGCTCCTCCTCGCTGCCCTCGAGGTCGACGATGTAGGTGTGACCGGGGACGACGTCGTACTCGTTCCAGCGGAACGGCCGGATGTCGTCGAACGCGGCACCGGTGACGAACTTGCTGTACAGCGGCGAGATCGTCCCCTCGATCCACTCGAGACAGCCCTCGAGGAAGCGCTTGATCCGGCGGTCGGCCTTGCGGCGTTTGAGTTTCTCGACGTTCAACAGGGCGGGCCCGAGGTAGGACGTCCACGAGTGCGGGGCCGGCGAGAACGCGCCGGTGATCGGCCCCTTCGCGTACTCGAAGACGGGAAAGACCCCGACGGGTTCCTGTCCCTTGAACCCGGCGAGGAGATGGGGTGTCGTGTCGGTTTCCTCGCCTTGCAACGCCAGTGCTTCCGCCCGGAAGAACGGGTTCGTCCCGTCGGATCGCTCGACGTAGCGGTTCCACTCGTCGGCGTCGGTTCGCGGATCGAACTGCCGTATCTCGATGCTCATAGATATCCGAGGTCCGAGAGTCGGTCTTCGACGGTTCCGTCGTCGGTCGCGGTGATCGGGTCCGGATCGTAGGCCGGATACGCTCGCCGACGACCGCCGTCGACGGCCGACAGCGGCCCGCCGTCCATGTCGTCGTCGACCGGGACGTCGAACAGCGAACAGATCGTCGGCGCGATATCGAAGATCGTCGCCCCCTCGAGGTCGGCGGCCGCGTCGAAGGCCGGGCCGGCGGCCGCGACGACGCCGGTCCGCTTGTGGTTCCACGGCTCCATCGGCTCGCCGAACCGCTCCCTGCCGAGATCGGCGGCGATGGCGTTGTCGAACCCCGCGGGGATCGTCATCACGTCCGGGGCCCGCTCGACGTGTGGTCCTTCGAAGTAGGTCTCGCGGGGTTCGACCGCCTCGAACATCGGCTCGCCATCGGGGGTTCGGACGGCCGACAGCGACGCGATGAGCTCTTCCCGAACGGTCTCGTACGCCTCGGGCGGGACCGTGCCGTCGGGCTCCCGTCCCTCGAGGTTGATGCGGACGCCGAGTTCGCTCTTCGAGCGGACGTACGCCCTCGAGTCGGGGAAATCGACCTGCTCGCTCGCCGCCCGGATGGCGTCGTTGGGAACCCGCTTGCCGATCGGTTCCTTCAGGCCGACCCGATCGAGCGCGCTCGCGATCCGCTGGGTCGTGAGTCCGACCGTCGCGGCGGCGTTGAGCGCCCGTTCGATGGCGCTCGGTTCCCGGTCGCCGGCTTCGGAACCGTAGAGGAGGTCGTTCTCCCAGGTCTTCGACCAATCGGGCATCCCCTCGCCGCCGCTGCGGGCGCTGACGTAGCCCTCGTCACGGAGGTACTCGTTGAGTCGGAACTCGTCGCCGGTCACTTTCCCCATCCCGTGGTCGCTGACGACCAGCACGTTCGCCGGCTCGGTCCGCTCGATGGTTTCGGCCACCTGTCGATCTACCTCCCGATACACGGCCTCGATCGCCCGCTTGTCGCCCGGCCGTTCGTGAAACACCGAGTCCGTCTGCTGGAACTGCAGAAAGCCGAAGTCGGGGTCGAACCGCCGGGCGAGGTAGCGAAACGCCTTCCCCCGGAGTTCGATCGTCCGCTCGTAGCCCTCGATCGATCGGTCCGGCACCGGCCCGCTCTGGGGGTAGATCCAGTATTCGCCCCCGCATGCGAGCTTGACGTCCTCGAGGATCCCCTCGGGGTGACAGGCCGGTTCCTCGGGGGCGGTCAGCCCCGGTATCAGTGCGCCGTCGAACTCCCGTGCCGGATGGGTCACGGGGACGTTGACGACGACGCTCGAGCGGCCGTGATCGCTCAGCAGTTCCCAGATCGGTCGCGCCCGGACGTGGGTCGCGTTGACAACGTCCCAGTCGTAGCCGTCGAAGGTAAGGAAGTCGTAGACGCCGTGTTTGCCCGGGTTCTTGCCGGTGTACAGCGACGGCCAGGCGCTCGCGGTCCACGGCGGGATCTGCGACTCGAGCGGTCCCGCCGTCCCCTCCGCGAACAACCCCCGTAGCGTCGGCAGCTCGCCCGACTCGAACAGCGGCTCGAGTATCGGCAGACAGCCGGCGTCGAGCCCGACGACGAGCAGCCGAAGGTCGTCTCCATCCGTCGAACCTGCCATGGTGGCGTTGTGCCGGCGGCCGGGCTTTGTTATGCAAGTACTGGGACGCTGTAAGCCGATGCTGGCAGCGACCGTCCCGGAACGCGAGCGAACTGCGCGACCGACAGCGCGGCTGTAAGTCCCGGTTTCTCACTGGCGCTAACTCTGTACCCTCCGCATCACTAAGGGCACGGACGAACCGTCTCTCGCTGATGACCCTCTCTCCTACTGACCGCCCGCGACCGCAGGCATGATCAGTGCGACCCCGTCGGTGTTCGACGCCTCGCTCTCCCGGTCTGCCGGCGAGGGGATCGACGCCTACGTCGAGCGCCACGCTCCCGGCGTCGGCTACTCCTACTACGGTGCCGGCAAGGTCGCGCTTCGGGACGGCCTCGACGGCCTCGTCGAACCCGGTGGCAACGTCCTCGTTCCCGCCTACCTCTCGCCGGCCGTCGTCGAACCGTTCCGCGAACTCGGGCTCGAGCCCCGGTTCTACGCCCTCGAGCCGTCGCTCGCACCCGATTTCGACGACCTCGAGTCCCGACTGGACGAGGACACCGTCGCCGTCACCTCGGTCAACTACTTCGGGTTCTCCCAGCCCGGTCTCGAACGGATCGCCGACCTGACCGACGAGTACGACTGCTATCACGTCGACGACAACGCCCACGGGCCGCTCAGCGTCGCGGACGGCCGGCTGCTTGGTACCCACGGCGACCTCGGGTTCACGACGCTGCGGAAGTTGCTGCCGGTCCCCGACGGTGCCGTCCTCTACCGGGCCAGCGACGAGGTGGAAGCGGCGTTCGAGCCGTCGTCGCTGGCCGGCAGGGCGGACCGGTTCGGTGCCGATGACTATCGATATCTCGCCACGTCGGTCGCCGAAACCGCACTCGACCCGCTCTATCGATCGATCGAGTCGTTCCTCGACGACGACGATGTCTCGAGCGTCGATCCGATCGCCAGATACGAGGCCGCGAAGGCACCGATGTCGAAGCTCTCGGCGGCCGTCACCGATGCCGCCGATCCGGACGCGATCCGGACCGCCCGCCGCGAGAACTTCCGGGCGTGGGACCGCGTGCTGGCCGACCGCGACGACCTCGCCCCGCTGTACGAGGAGCTACCGACCGGCATCAGCCCCTACGAATATCCCGTGTTAGCGGACGACTCGTCGTCGTTTCTCGCCGAACTCGAGGACGCTGGCGTCGCCGGTGCCCACGGCTGGCCGATCCTCCGGGAGTCGGTGCGGGGCGACGACGCCTACGAGACGGCGAACCGCTACGCCGAGTCGGTCGTCGCCCTGCCGGTCCACCAGGGAATCGAGCCGAGCGCGATCGAAACCGTCGGCGATCGACTCCGGGGCCGACGGTGACGTTCCGACGGCGATGAGATAGCGGGTCGGAGCCGATCACTCGCTGGGGGTCGCACTCCGCAACTCAGCCCGGACGTCCTCGTGTAGCGCGTAGGTCCGCTCGCCCGCCCGCTCGAGGACGCCCTCGGTTCGCAGCTCCGAGACGAGACTCTGGACCGCGACCCGCGACCGATCGACCCGGGCGGCGACGGTTTCGGTCCGGAGCGGGCCCGTCCGCGCGAACAGTTCGACGATCGCTTCGGCCGTCTCGACCGAACACTGCGACCCCTCACAGGCGCGGGCGAGTCGGTCCTCGAGGTCCGTCTCGAGTATCTCTCCGATGCGACGGTCCTCGTCCGCGATGACGACTCCCTCGTCCGACCCGGACGAATCGGTATCGGTTCCGCCGCTCGAGTCTCTCTCCCTATCGTCGTCGGACATGTACCCGAACTCGACGGCGTCGCCGCCGGCTTGGACGATTTCGGACTCGTCCCCGCCGGCCGACTCCGCCCCGGCGTTTTCGGCTCCGCGCCCGTCGCCACCCGAGTCCTCCTCGCGTCTCGCCGCGCGCTCGCGGACGACCTCCCGCAACTGCTCGTTCTCCCCGCGGAGCCGCTCGAGTTCCGCGGTCCGGTCCTCGAGGTCGGCCTCGAGCGCCGCGACGCGCTCGTCGCGGTCCGCGAGCCGCGCGCGTAACTCGTCGCGTTCGTCCTCGAGATCGGCGATCTCCTCGTGGAGTCGGCGCAGGTCCCCGCCGCCCTCCGGCAGCTGAGATTGGACCGTCTCGGTGTTTTGCAAGGCGTCGGCCATCTGTCTGGCCGCGCTCGAGACGTCCCGCGCCGAGGAAAGTTCGTCCTCTAAGGTCTCGATCTGCGTTTCCTTCTTTTCGAGTTCGGTCTCGAGTTCCTGAATCCGGTCCTGTTCGCGGTCCTTGCGCTCGGAGATCTGCTGGAGGTCCCCGACCAGCGCGTCGGAGACGGACTTGAGTTCGGGCCGCTCGACGTCCTCGAGGCCGGGGGTCGCGCCGGCGTCGAAGGTCCGCTTGCGCCGGAACTGGACCTTCCGGACGTCGGTCTCGGTCCAGTCAGTCTGGACGAACGCCTGGCCGTCGTCGAGGTCGGAGACGAGATCCGAGTACTCGGTGTCGATGATCCGGCCGACGACCTTGGTGTCGTTGTCCCAGGTCAGCCGGTGCCAGACCAGCCAGTTGGCCTGCGTGATGAAGTCCTTCTTGACGTCGGCGGGCCGCTGGCTGATCCCCAGAATGCCGAGTCCGTGTTTCCGGCCGCGCTTGCTGATCTTGATCAGCAGGTTGCCCGTCTCGCCGACGCCGCCGCCCTCGGGGATGTACTCGTGGACCTCCTCGACGACGAGCAGGAAGGGCTTTTTGAGCTTCTTCTCCTTGACGAACAGCTGTCGGGCGACCTCCCGGAGCAACTCGTCGGCCACGTCCGAATCGAGATACCCCGAGACGTCGAGGATGACGGGGACGTTCTCCTCGAGCGCGATCGTCGCCATCTGCTCGGCGTGTTCCGGTCCGATCTGGATGTCACACTCCTCGTCGGCCCCCGCGTGCAGCATCTCGTACTCCTCTTTCAGGCCGTAGTACTCGCCGTCGGTGTCGACGATGAGCAGCGGGTAGCCGGCCTCGAGCAGTTCCTCGGCGATGACCGACGCGGTGTTTGACTTTCCGGAGCCGCTCTTCCCGGTCGCGAACCCGCGGCCGGTGAGGACCTCGATCACGGGCAGTTTGAGCGGCGCTCCATCGGCCGTCTCGCCGACGCGGATCTGGCGCTGCTGGGTGTCGTCGCTCACCGACGACCCACCCCGGCCACGCGCGAGTCAGTCATATCAGTACGGTTCGAACACGGCACCTTGAAGATTGGCCTCGGCTCGAGCCGCGAGGCCGCGGCGGCGAGGCTACTGCGGTCAGTCCTCGTCCGCGCCCGCACCCGAACCGTCCTCGTCCGCACTCGAACCGTCTTCGACCCGCTGCTCGCGGACCGTGATCCCCTTGCGGCCCAGGTGCTGGAGCTGTTTCCGGGCGAAGTCCTCCTCGCGGCTGCCCCGCGTCGCGAGGACGTAGACGAGCGCGCCGCCGGCGGGCCGCATCGTCCGGCCGGCCCGCTGGGTCCCCTGCCGGCGCGAGCCGCCCAGTCCGGAGGCGACGATGGCCAGATCGGCCGTCGGCAGGTCGATCCCCTCGTCGCCGACCCGCGAGATCAGCAACAGATCGCGCTCGTCGCGTCGGAACTCCTCGAGCAGCCGCCGGCGCTCGTGATGGGGCGTCTCCCCGCTGAGGAAGGGGACGTCAAGCGCCGCGGAGAGTTCCCGGCCCTGCTCAAGGTAGTCGACGAAGACGATCGCCTTCGCCTCGGGATGGGCCGACAGCAGGTACCGCACCTCGTCGATCTTGCCCCGATTGCGGGCGGCGATGCGGTACTTCTCCTGACCCTCGGCCGACGCGTAGGCGTTTTGCTGTTCGTCGTCGCCCCACGGCACGTAGCGGATCTCGAGTTCGGGTTCGGCCACGAAGCCGGCGTCGAACAGCGCCTCCCAGTCGGTGCCGATCGGCGGGCCGACCAGCGTGAAGATCTCGGTCTGGCGGTCGTCCTCCCGAATCGGCGACGCCGACAGGCCCAGCCGGTGTTTGGACTGCAGGTGCGTACTCCGCCGGTAGACGTCCGAGGGGACGTGCTGGCACTCGTCGAAGATCACCAGCCCCCACTCGCGGTCGTCGAACAGCGAGCGGTGGCGGTCCATTCCCGCGATCTGGTAGGTCGCGATCGTCACCGGACGGACGTTCTTCTGCCCGCCGTGGTACTGGCCGATCTGATGGGGCTCGAGCGAGGTGTACTCGACGATCGTGTCGGCCCACTGCTGGGCGAGGTCGCGGCTCGGGACGAGGACGAGGGTCTCGCCCTCGACGTGGGCCATCGCGCCCATCGCCGCGACGGTCTTCCCGCTGCCGGGCGGGCCGACGAAGACGCCTTCGCCGGCCTCGGCGAAGCGGTCGACCCACGTCCGCTGGTAGTCCCGCAGCGACACCTGCAGGTCGATCGCTAGCTCCTCGCCGGACTCGAGGTCGCGGTGGTCCTGGACCGGGTAGCCGGCTTCATAGAGGATTCGCTTGATCGCCGCTTCCGCGCCCTCCCGGACCCAGTCTTCCGTCTCGGAGATCGGCGCGTGGACGTGTTCCTCGTCGAGTTTCTGGCGGGCGACGTTGCCCATGATCTCGGGGGTCTGGGCCTCGAGGACGGTGTAGCCGTCCTCGTGGGTGGTCAGCCGGAACTGGTGGGCCCGATCCCACTGGCTGTGGACCCAGTCCTCTAAGTCCTCGGAGCGCTGGCCGAGCGCCTGTCGCATCGTCCGGGCGAGGTCGTCGAAGCTGTCGTGGGGCGTACTCCAGACGTCCTCGGGCCGGACGACGTAGCGGTATCCCTGGTCGCCGTTGGCGTCGGCCAGGTGGGCGAACTGGGCCAATTGTGCGCGCGTGAACTGGTCCGGCCGGTCGACGACGATTTCCCGGCGCTTCGGAAAGACGACCACGCGTTCGCGGTCCGTGAGGTCCTCGAGTTCCGTCGGATACCAGACCACGGGGTCGGTCGACACCGAGAGCCGCTCTATGTCGCCTCCCTCGGCCAGCGCCGCGAGCCGGTCGCTGGCGTCCTCGTGGGGAATCTCGAGCGCGCGGGCGACCGCCGCGGCGGTCAGGACGGGCCGCCCCTCACGCTGGCTAGCGTCGTGGAAGTCGGCGATGGTGAACTCCTCGGAATCGGTCGCCCCCGCGTCGGCGTCGGTCGCCTCGCCGCCGGCAGTCGACCCGCTGCCGGCCGACTCGTCGGGGTCGCTTCGCTGCTCGTCGGAGGGCGTCGCAGAACGTTCGTCGGTCACTGCCCGATTTAACGGCGGTGCGGATAAACCGATTTCGTTCGCGGGTACCGGTCGCTCGAGGCCGGCGGCTCCGTCCGAGGGAACCCGGCCACGTGCCCGGATAGCTATATCTGACTGGGCACTGTCGAATGGAGCATGTACCGCGCGATCCTCCCCGAGGGACAGATCGAGTGCGACCGGTACGACCACACGGAGACGGGCGTCGAACTCTACAACGACGACGAGCAGTTCATCGCGTTCGTTCCCTACGACAACCTGCACGCGCTGGTCGACGAGGCGTTCTACGGCGAGAACGACCGCTCGGTTATGTAGCCGGCTGCTGATCGATCGCCTCGAGTTGCTCCCGGTACCGGTTCCGGACCGTGACGACGGTCGTCTGGGCGGTGTCGGCGACGGCCCGCTGCGGGATGGTCTCGTCACAGAGCAGGCCAGCGGCGTAGATGGCCGCGGCCGCGAACCCGGTCGGCGACTTCCCCGAGTGCAGGCCCTGCTCGGTCGTCCGGTCGATGATCTCGACGGCCTTGGTCTCGACGTCCGTGCCGACGTCGAGTTCCGAACAGAACCGCGGGACGAACTGGCGGGGGTTCGTCGGCTCCAAGTTGATGCCCAGTTCGTCCGCGATGTACCGGTAGGTCCGACCGATCTCCCGTTGCTCGACGCGTGACACGGCGGTTACCTCCTCGAGGCTCCGGGGGATGTCCTCCTTCCGACAGGCGGTGTACAGCGAGGCGGTCGCGACGCCCTCGATCGAGCGCCCACGAATGAGGTCCTGCTCGAGCGCCTGCCGGTAGATGACACTCGCCGTCTCCTTGACCGGCTTGGGGACGCCCAGCGCGCTGACCATTCGATCGATCTCCGAGAGGGCGTACTTGAGGTTGCGTTCCCCGGCGTTTTTCGTTCGGATCCGTTCCTGCCAGACCCGCAGTCGATGGAGCTGGCCGTGTTTGTCCGCGGACATCGAGTGCCCGTTGGCGTCCTTGTTTCGCCAGTCGATGGTCGTCGTCAGCCCCCGATCGTGCATCGACTGGGTCAAGGGCGCGCCGACCCGGGAGAGTTCGTCGTGTTCCTGTGCGTTGAACGCCCGCCATTCGGGCCCGTAATCGATGGGATCTGCGTTCAGGACGAGCCCACATTCCTCACAGACACGCTCTCCCCGATCGGGATCGTGTACGATCGTGTCGGTCTCACAGTCGGGACACAGACCAGCCTCGACCTGCTCGGATTGTGATTCGTCGCTGGCGTGATCGATGATAGACCGCGTCATCAGTAGTCGATCGAAACCGTGCCGGCACTGTAAGGGGTTCACATGGTTTCGACGGAAACACCGACTTACCGTTCCCACCCGGAGATTCGAAGCGAAAAGCAAAGAGAAAGGACCCGACCATCGACTGTCCGCGAGCGAACAGCCCCGATGGTCGAGTCGAAACCGTGTCCCATCGGTCGTGTCCGGGCGAAACGACCGACTGTCGGTCGTTTCGACCCACTATGACCAATGATCACATGTAACAAGAAACGCCCCGATCGTTTCGGCGAGTCGCCGACGTAAATCACCCCTTCATTCCGTAAACTGCTCTTTCGTGTGTGAACTGTCGCTCGATTTTATATCGGTCCCAGCGGACGTTCGGTACCAGTGCCGTGTCCCGCTCTACCCCATCACCGCACGGTCGTCGTTCCTTCCACCCCTTACTCGCCCGTACGTCGTCGATATATGCACGCAATCGCCGGATACGGTCCGGACTCGACAGCCGTCGTCGTTGCTCGTCTCGCCCTCGAGGAACCGCCGCTATCGGTCGGTCGAGAAGTCGATCCGTACCTCCTTTGCAGACGGTGCGAAACGTAGTCGTGTTTAAGAGTATCTCTGTTGGTGTTCAACCTGGTGTGTCAAACGTGATTTCGACCCGCCGTTCGAACGTACAGCGGTCGTCGTCGAGTCGATACGCCGGTGATCCGGCGTTCCGGAGTCAGGGGGCTACAAGCTCGAATGGGGCCGATACGGCTGGGGGGAGTCGGTGATGTCCTCGATCGATACGTCGTTGCCCGACGAGATCGCATCGGTCGCCGACGACGAGGGCGAACGCCTCTCGAAGGACGTCATTTTCGAACTATTAAAGAACCGCAGACGGCGGGAAGTCCTCACGTACTTGCTGGAAGCCGACGAAACGGTCACCCTCGGCGAACTCGCCGAGCAGATCGCGGCCTGGGAGAACGACACCGATATCAACGCGCTCAGCTCCGATCAGCGAAAACGGGTCTACGTCGCCCTCTATCAGACCCACCTGCCGAAGATGGACGACGCTGGCATCGTCGAGTACGATCAGGACCGCGGGTTGATCTCGCTGTCGGACAATGCCGACCTGCTGATGATGTATCTCGATACCGAGACTCATCGACAGGACCGCTGGGACCGGTGGTACGCCGCCCTCAGTGTGGTCGGTGTTGCCGTCCTCGCTGCGGCGTCTCTCGGCCTTCCCGTGCTTGCTGCCGTCCCGATGACCGCGCTCGCCGCCGTCGTCGTCGCCGCGTTCTGTTGTCTCTCCGGTGCCCACCTCGTCCGGAATCGCCATCAGGAGCGCAACGTCGACGGCAAACTCTCCCGGATCGAGTGATCCTCGATCCGCCGGTCTCGGTTCGTCAGTTTCGCCGCCCGTCACTGCGGACGTTTTCCGACCGCTTTCGCCCACCGAGCGGTGGGTCCTCGCTCCAGCGGCCGGTCCCGATCCGCGAGCGCTCCGTCGCGGTCCGATCGCCGCGCCGTCGACCGATCGTCGCCGACCGCTGAGAAGCTTTTTGGTACCGGGTCCCGTAGCCACGGCTGGCTCCCGACGACCGTCATCCAGTACCGGAGCAGTCGCGTGCCAGCAGCTGTTCCAGGCGCGGGAGCCTTCTCGATACGACGACGATCCGTACAGTTCTCACGCCGTCTCGAGAGACGGGGCCGGCCACCGCTCGCGTCCGCCGTCGCCGCGTTCTGTGGCGGATCGCGCGCTCGCGACCAGTAAGAAAACACTCGAAATTATTGGTCGCGTGCGTTGTACTGCAGGTCGACCGCTGCGTCGCCGCGCAGTCGGAAATCGTCGAGATCGCCGTCAAACCAGTAGGCGTCGAGCCAGTTGCCGACCGCGCCGCGGACGGTTCCGTTCTCGACGACGTCCTCGTCGTCGATCGAGGCGTCGCGATAGTCCGATCTGACGACCGCGCCGTCGACCTCGAACGCGTAGGTCGTCGGCCCGTCGGCGTCGGTGCCGTCGATGACCAGCGCGTGGGGAAGCATCTCGTGATCGCCGTACTCGCTGGGGTCGATCGGTTCGCCGTCGACCGTGATCGTCGCAGCCCCGTCCGAGAACGTCACGTCGGTTACCGCACCCGAGAACCGGAACGTCTGGGTGCCGTCCGTGATCGAACTCTGGACGGTCGAACCCGAGACGGTCGTGGCCTCCGCGGCCGGCTCGTCGTCGGCGACGAGTTCGATCGTCCCGTCGACGGTGATCTCGTAGCTCGTCGCCGTCCCGTCGCCGCTGACCTCGAGAACGTGGGGAAGATCCGAACCGTAGTCGTCGGGGTCGACCTGCTCGCCGTTGACCAGCACGGAGCCGGGACCGTCGACGGTCAGTTCGGTGAGATCGCCGGCAAAACGGAAGGCGTCTTTCCAGTCGGCGACGCTGCCCTGGACCGCCGAGCCGTCGATTCGGTCCTCGTCGTCGATCGACGCGCCCTCGGCGGTCGAGCGCTCGAGTTCGCCGTCGACGGTGAACTCGTAGCGCGTCGCGTCCGCCGGACTGCCGTCGACCAGCAGGAGGTTCGGTAGCCCGTCGCTGTCCGTCTCGCCGGCCGAACCGGCGGTCGGATCACTCGAGCCATCGCTATCGCCCGTCGCGGCTTCCTCGGGCGTCGTCGGGACGCCGTCGGGGACCGAGAGGTCGGGGTCGCTCGAGACGGCGCTGGCGACGTCGACCGTCGAGCCGCTGGCGCGTTGAATCTCGCCGCGGACGCCGCCGCTTTGGAAGTCGACGCTGCCGGGCGACCCGTTCGCACCGGCTACGAGCGCGTAGGGGTAGGGGCCGGCCGCGAAGTGGGAATCGCGGATCGTCACGGTCCCGCCGTTCCAGACCCAGACGGGGCGGCCGCTGGTTTCGCCGTAGCCGCCGTAACCGGGGCCGTAGTCGGTGTCGTCGTTGTACGCGACGCAGTCGACGATCTCGTCGTCGGCGCTGCCACACCGGAACGTGGTGACGCCATTGTTCTTGCCGAAACAGCGCTCGAAGCGGACGCTGCCGCCGTAGGGCGTATTCGAACAGTAAAAGCCGTTGTTCGGGAACCCCTGAACGTTGCAGTGCCGGAACGTCACGTCGGCGTCGTTTTCCGGATGCATGAAGACGCCACCGGGGCCGTGAACGAAACTCGAGCCCTCCTTGGTCGCGCCGTCGCCGAGGTAGACGTTCTCGACGAGAATGTCGCCGACACCGGCCTTGATCGAGATCATAAAGGAATCGCCCCGGTACAGTCCCTCGAACCCGACGTTTCGGATCGTCGCGTTCGCGCCCTCGACGTAGAGCAGGAAGCCTTCGCCGGTGGTCAGGTCGATCAGTTTGTTCTCGAAGGTTTCACCGCGTCCGATCCTGATCGTCTGTCCGCGGGCCTCGATGGTCTCGTACTCGTCGCCGGCGGCGGCCGCCGCTCCCGTCAGCGTCGCCGCCGCCGTCGTCGCACCGGCCAGCTTCATGTACGATCGCCGGTGTAGTAATCCGTTCTTACCGCCGTCGTCGCTCGCCTCCCCGTCCGGGGAAGGGGACGACTCGCCGTCCGATACCGAAGGGTCGCGTGCCATGCAATCGGGTAATACGAGACTACCTGTATAAACTTTCCCCATTCCTGAGCGTAAAATTAACAGACTGTAACTACATACAGCACGATTCGTAGAAGATTCGGTGATATTCCGTGTCGTATTTTACGAAGTTCGAAATTCGACGTACGAGTTCGGTAAGTAGCTATTACCGAGACGGGCAGCCGACTCCGGGCCCGCTCGAGAACAGTCTCGGTCAGTAATAGCGGATTACTCGAGTTCCAGCGGCGGAACGTGGATGGGAGGACCGAATTCGGTGTGGTAGAAACAGCGGGGACGGCGGTGGAGGTGGGGGAGAAAGCGTCAGCGGGGCGGTAATGGGGAGGGTCGGAAAGCGTCAGCGGGGCCGAGATGTGGAGACGAGAGGCGTCGGCGGCTCAGTCCGAACCGCCCGACGCGGCTTCCTCGGGCGAGGTCGGAACGCCGCTGGGAATGACTGGCTCGGGATCAGTCCCTACGCTGTCACCGAGTTTGACCGTCGAGCCGGCGTGTTCGGCGATGCCGGCCCCGTCGTCGTACTCGGAGTCCGTAACGACGACCTCGGTCGGATTGCCGTTTGCACCCGCGTCGATGGCGGTGTTCTGTCCGTTCATCTCGATCTGGCAGTCCTCGACCTCGACCGTGCCGGGTGCCCACGCCCAGATCCCGCGGCCGACGTAGCCCTCGTTGGTGTCGACGTAGACGCTCGAGTTGGTGACCTTGCTGCCCTCCGTCCCGAGCCGGAAATGCGAGACGTAACAGTTGGCGGCGAAACTGCTGTCGATGTGGATCGTGCCGCCGCCCTTGTTGCCGGGCGCGGAGCCGTAGATCGCGTTGTCCGAGAAGTTCTGGATGTTGACGTTCTCGAAGTCGATGTGACCGTTGTGGTCCGGGGCGACCCAGAAGGCCGTCTGGCCGTGGCCGTTCGGGTTGGTGTTGCCCGTACTCGCGCCATCACCGAGGTAGACGTTCTCGACGGTGCTGGTGCCGTTGCCCGTATCTGAAATCCCGAACGTGGCGGAGCCGGTGCCGGAGGTGTTCTCGCCTTTGAAGCCGACGTTCCGGATCGTCCAGTCGCTGCTGTGGGCCGTGACGACGATGTCCTGGCCGGTCGTCATGTCGATGAGTTTGTTCTCCCAGGTCTCGCCCTCCTCGAGGGAGATCGTCTGTCCCTGGGCTTCGATGACCTCGTAGTCGTCCTCGGCCGCGGCCGCGCCGACACCACCGAGTGCGGTCGTCGCGGTCGCCACCGCAGCGAGCGAGCGCACGTAGTTTCGGCGGGTTAATCCGCTGTTACGGCCTGTCGTCGGCATAGATTCCGTGTCGGACGTACGGGGGTTCTGCGCCATACACTTGCGTAACTCCGACTTACACCCATAAACTTTTCCTTGGAGGTATGGCTTAAATTTACAGACTATATTTCTAACACTGTAGAATCGCGAACAATATACCGCTGTACGCTCACGAAATTACGAACGTAATCGTGAGGAATCGGCGGTCGGTAAGCAACTCTTTTCGGCAGGAAAGACGGGAATACAGCGGCCACTGGCCGGCTCGAGCCCGATCTCTCCGATCAAACCGTGTGTCTCCGTCTGGGACGGACGCCACCGTTTCGACGACACACGGTCGCGTTTTCGGCCGTAATAGCGTATTACCGGCGCTTCAACGGTTGTCGACGGTCGGATTACCCGCCGGGAAAGCGGACGGGACGGCCTCGAGGCGACGCCGGTAGGCGCGACGGGCGATGACGAATCGATCACGACTCGCGGTCCTCGATGTCTCTCGATCGCGCGGGCGGAAAACAACTTATTAGCTTGCTTCGGCGACCCACCGGAGCGACGATCCGAGACCGACGACGGTCGTTACGCGTCTCGGACGGCGTACATCTCGAACTCGTCGTTCGAGATGACCTTGTTCGCGCCGCGATACCGATCCATCCCCTCGAGGGCCGCGCGCCGGTAGTTGAGTTGGTCGTAGATATCGATCTCCTTCGTGCGGTCCCACTCCGTGTAGACGAAGTAGTACTCGTCGGTCGGATAGGCCCCGCTGTAGTTCCCCCTCGAGAAGACGGTCGCGTTGGCCGTGCCGGTGGCGGCCGAGGCGCTGCTGAGCGTGTCGTTCCCCGCGAGGCCGTTGATCCCGTGGTCGTACCGGTAGGGATCGTACCCCATCCCCACGTGCGGCGTCCCGTTGGCACCGTGTTCGAGCCCGTCCTCGTAGCCGCTCATCATCTCGGGGGTTACGTGCTGGCCGGGATTGTAGATCAGCGGCGAGGCGAACATCGTGAGCAGCCCGAGGACGAGACAGGCGCCGAGGACGAGCGCCGCGACGGCGTTCGCACCCGGCCTCGTGATCCACTTCGAAAGCCCGCCGACCAGCTGTGCCAGCGCGATCCCGGCGAGGATCGTCAGCAACACGTAGATGAAGCCGACCTGTCGGAACGCCATCGTCGGCGTGCCAAGGAAGTAGGCCGCGAAGAGGCCGCCGAGCGGGACGAGCGCGAGCGAGACGTAGTTGACGAACGCGCGGGGCTCGTCCGCGAGACTCGAACGGCGGACCCAGACGACCAGCACGAACAGGCCCACGACGAGGCCGACGATCGCCGCGTCGAGGAACAGCTTCACGAACAGTTCGGGCAGGCTGCCGCCGATCTCCGTCAGTGACGTCCCGCGCTGGTTCACCGTGTTGCCGGCCCCGGTGTCGTCCGCGAGCAGTCCGGAGACGAGCGCGATCGCCGACGACCGGAACCGCTCGTTGCCGAGCGCCCAGAGCCCGAACAGCCCGCCGAGAAGCAGCGTCTGTGCCGCCAGGGTCGGATGCTCGAGCATCGGATGGTCGTCGAACCGCCAGCGGGCGAGGTACTGGACGGCGGTGATCGCACCGATGAGGATGACGACGTTGAACATCTGCTGGGGGTGGACCAGCAAGAGCGCGATCGCGGTGAGAGCGAGGAGGACGCTGAACGGCGAGAGTCCGAGCGGGAGCCGCTCGACGGTCGCCCGGCGGCGGAGATAGGCGACGACCGCAAAGACGACCGGTGGGACGAGAAACAGCGCGTTCGAGTTGGTGTGGACGGCCATGTGGGTCGCGATGTTGTTGACCGGCAGGACCATCCAGGAGACGATCGCGGCGAGCCCGACCGCGAGCCCGCTGTCGGCCATCTCCCGGACAGTCAGGGGGACGAAAAGCAGGAACGGGACGAACAGGACGACCATGCCGAACAGGAGCGCGCGCTCGATCGAGACGCCACCGAGGAAGTGAAAGACCGATGCGAGCGCGTGGAGGCCCGGATAGAACAGTTCGTGGGGCGCCGTCCCGCCGGCGACGATGTCCCGCGTCCACCCCAGATGGCTCATCGAGTCGCCCATTCCGAGGAAGTGGTAGTTCCGGATCACGGGGAGGCTCGCGACGGCGGTGACCGTCATCGCGCCGAGCGCGATGCCGAGCCCCTGCCGCCGGCCGCGACAGGTAAGCGCCGTCCCGACTGCGATCGCGAGCGCGAGCGCGAACCCGACCCAGACTCCCGTCGGCGAGCCGGTGTACACCGAGGACTCGTATGCCGTCGCGGGGTTGGCTCTCGCGACGAGGATCCCCGCGGCGACCGCGAGGTAGCCGACCGCGAGCGTCACGTCGAGTCGCGAGCGGTTCACGCGTTCTCACCGCGCCCGTTCGGCGGGCTCTCGACACGCATGTATTGGTCAGTCGTCGGCACTGGCCACGTTTGTTATCCGTCTCTTACGGCCGAAAACAGGTGTGTGAATCGATCCCGTCCACGATCGTTCGACCGCTACCGATACTGATATCGTCGATATCGCCGTCCGAGACCGCTCGGAGCCGGATCGAGTCGTGACCGCGTGGCGACACCCGTCCTGTATGGCAACCCTGCCGTTCCGAACGGTCGGCTACGGAACGATTTCTCGATCCCGAACTGATCAACGGTTCCGGCCCCTTTTGTAGACGGTCGTGGTCCGACCGGGACGAGAGGCGATTCCGAATGTCATCCATTCTCATCGACGACCTATCCGTCGACGAACGCACGCTCGAGTGGTCCGTCCGCCCCTCGAGCGACCTCGAGCGGTTTTTCACCGACGAACCCTTCCGAGCCAGCTACGACGTCCCGATCGCGGACGTTCCCGACGGAATCCTCGCGATCCCAGTTCTGGCCCACGTCTGCCCGGTCGCGTGGGCCAACGGGGCCGACGTCTACGTCGACGAGGTCGACGCGACGTTCGCTCGCGCCCTCGAGGACGTCGAGGCGTCGCTGTGTTCGATGTACGACTTCCTCGAGGGCGGGGACCTCTACGCCCGTCGAACCGTCGAGCCGGAGCCCGACCCGGAGGGGGACCACGGACTGCTCTTTACCGGCGGGGTCGACTCGACGTGTTCGTACGTCCGCCATCGCGACGAATCGCCGACGCTGATCGGGATCCGCGGTTGGACGATCACCCCCGACGCGGCCGACGACGACAAGTGGGCGGCGCTCCGCGAGCGCGTGTCGGGGTTCGCCGACGACCGCGGCTGTGACGCCGCGTTCGTCGAGTCGAACATGCTCTCTTTCCTCGATCACCCCATGCTGTTGGCCCACTACAAGCGCCACGTCGACGGCGGCTGGTACAGCTCCGTCGGCCACGGGCTGGGACTGCTCGGGCTCTGTGCCCCCCTCGCGTACGCCCGCGGCATGACGGATCTCTCCGTCGCCGCGACCCACTGGGACGGGATCGACCTCGAGTGGGGGTCCCGTCCCGATATCGACGAGCGAGTCCGGTGGGCCGGCACCCGATGTCACCACGACGCCTACGAACTCACCCGCCAGGAGCGACTCGACGTTATCGCCGACTACGTCCGCACCGAGAACCCGGGGCTACAGCTTCAGACCTGTAACGACCGCATGGACGGCAACTGCGGCGGGTGCGAGAAATGTTATCGGACCGCAGTCGGGCTCCGGCTGGCCGGCCTCGAGCCGACCGATCACGGCTACCCCTTCACCGACGCCGACTATCGCCGCCTCCGGCGCTCGCTCGAGCGCGGCGACTGGGTCCTCGGGCAGGACGAGCGCCACATGTGGGCCGACATACGCGAGCGCGCGCGCGAGACCGACCCGACCTCACCGGCCGAGCGGGCCTTCTTCGAGTGGCTCGAGGGCGTCGATCTGGACGACCTGATCACGACCGCGGAGCCGCCGTTGTCCGATCGACTCCTCCGGGCCGGCGCGCGGAACGCCCCCGCGCCGGTCTACAACGCGGCCTATCCGGTCTGGACGACGGCGAAGGCCGGACTTCGGCTCGTTCGCTCCGACCGGTAAGCGTCGGGACCCGTCCGAGTCACTCGAGATACCCCAGATCTGCGAGTCGCTTTTCGACCCCCTCGTCGGCGGTCTCGACCGACGGGTCCGCGTCGAACCGGGGATACGAGCGGGTCTCGGGCGGCTCGACGCAGGGGAGCGCCTCGCCATCCATTCGCTCGTCGGTCGGAACGCCCAGCGTCGCGAGGACCGTCGGCGCGATGTCGAAGAGGTGCGGCCGGCCGACCCCCGCATCGGGATCGATCGCGTCGCCGCTGGCCGCGACGGTCCCCTCGAGCTTGTGATTCCACGGCTCGCTCGGTGGGCCGAACTGCTCGTCGCGTAGCGTCGCCGAGAGGAAGTGATCGAAGTCGGCCGGCACGGTCACGACGTCGACGGCACGATCGCTCTCTGGCCCGTCGAAGAACTCCTCGCGGGGAGCGACGGTCTCGAAGACGGGCTCCCCGTCCGGCGTCGTGACCGACCGCAGTTCCCCGATGAGCCGCGACCGGACCGTTTCGTACTCCGACTGCGGGACGACGCCGTCGGGCTCGCGCCCCTCGAGGTTGATGCGGACGCCGAGTTCGATCCGCGAGCGGACGGAGGCAGTCGACGCCGCGAAATCGACCTGGGTCGCGCCCGCGTTGACCAGCCCCGCGGGGGCGTACTCGGCCACGAAGTCGTCGATCCCGAGCCGTGCGAGGACGGCACCGATCCGCTGGCTCGTGAGTCCGACGCCCGCGGCCCGCGCCATCGCGCGCTCGGCGAGGCCGGGCTCGTAGTCCGCGGCCTCGTCGCCCTGCTTGAGGTTGCTGTCCCGAACCGTCGCCCACGTGGGCATTCCCTCGCCGCCGCGTTCGGTCTCGACGACGCCGCGGTCACGGAGATAGTCGTTGACGCGGAACTCGTAGCCGTCGTAGGGCCCCATCCCGTGGTCGCTGGCGACGATCACGGTGTCCGGATCGTGGGCCGCGACGGTCTCGCGGAGCTGGCGGTCGACCTCGCGGTAGATCGATCGGATCGCCGCGTCGTCGTCGGGCCGCTCGTGGAAGATCGAGTCGGTCGCCTGGAACTCGAGGAAGCCGAACTCGGGGTCGAACCGATCGGCGAGGTACCGAAACGCCTCGCCGCGGGTCCGCACGCAGTCGGCGTAGGCGCTCCCGCGGTCGGCGGCGTCCTCGTCGGGGTAGACCCGGTACTCGCCGATCGATTCCCGCACGTCCGCGAGCAGGCCGGCGGGGTGGCAGTCGGGGTCTTCCGGCGCGGTGTACCCCGGAATGAGCGCGCCGTCGAACTCGCGGGGCGGGTGGGTCACGGGGACGTTGACGACGACGCTCGTGATCCCGTGTCGGTCGAGCAGTTCCCACAGCGTCCGCTCGCGGACGTCGGTCGCGTTGACCACGTCCCAGTCGTAGCCGTCGAAGGAGAGAAAGCCGTAGACGCCGTGTTTGCCCGGGTTCATCCCGGTGTACAGCGACGGCCAGGCGCTCGCGGTCCACGGCGGGATTTGGGACTCGAGCGGCCCGCTCGCCCCGTCCCGGTAGAGCGACTGGAGGGTCGGTACCTCGTCGTCGTCGAACAGCGGCTCGAGGACCCGATCGCAGGCCGCGTCGATACCGACGAGTAGCGTTCGAAGGGAGGATCCGTCGTCCATCGAGGGGACATCCCCCCTCTCTACCCTTCGTTATAGACGAAATTATCATGGACCGACTCGTTTTCCGGCTCTGAGCGGCTCCTCTATCGTCGACCGGTCACCGGTAACGACTCCGAATAACCGTCGAAACGACTTCATACCGGCTGCCCCCGCGGCCGCGAGGCGTTACTTGACCGAATCGTACAGCGACGCGACCTGCCTGACCCCCCAGGAGCCGTACTCGAGGCTGTAGTAGCTCCGCAATTCGGGGTTGAACTTCGCCTTGTAGCGGTTGATCCGGCGGGTGTCGGCACCGACGAGGTCGTAGGTCTCGAGGCCGCGCTCGAGACCGTCGCGCATGATCGCCCAGTCGAGGAGGTCGTTGGTCGGCAGATCGACGTCGGCGTCGGTACGGACGCCGCCGAGCCAGCGGCCGACGGTGTCGCCGTACTCCAGCGCGAGGATGCCGCCGACGAACTCGCCGTCGACCCGGAGGGTGTAGGGGCGGACGTGACCGTTGGGCGATCGGTCGGCGAGATCGAGGACGAACGCGAGCGGCACGTCGAAGTCGATCCCCTGGGACTCGTACCGGTTCCGAACCTGCTCGTGGATCAGCCGGATCTCCTCGCGGCCGCCGACGTCGATCTCGTAGGCGTCGTCGTCGGCGTTGCGAACGTTGCTCCGCGCGTCGCTGCTGAACGACATGAGGAGGTCGTCCGCGTCCCTATCAAGGTCGACCGCGTAGGTATACGACGGCGTCACGTCGTACTCGTTCCACTGGAACGGTCGCGCGTCCGCGAAGGTCGTCGCGGTGCGGACGTGGCCGTATTTGGGGTTCAGTTCGGCGTCGATCCACTCGAAGCAGCCGTCCATGAACCGCTGTCGTCGTCGCTCTCGCTTTCGCTGTTTCAGCTTCCCCATGTTCAGGAAGGCCGGCCCGAGGTAGGGGATGCGGAGCCGCGGCGGCGGCGAAAACGCCGTCGTCACGAGCCGCTTGGTGATCTCGAAGACGGGGAAGATCCCCACCGGCTCCTGTCCCTTGAACCCCACCAGCGGATGCAGCGTCGCGTCCGCGTGGTCGGCCTGTACCCGCAGCGCCTCGAGTTCGTGACAGAGCCGTCCCTGCGGCGATCGCTCGACGTACCCGTTCCACCGGTCCAGATCGTCCTCCGTCGCGACGCGGACGTCGATGCTCATGGCCGCGGTCCCTCACATGCGATCGAGGCGGTCGTCGCTCGGCGTTCCATAAGCGATGGCTCCCCGCACAGCTACTTTGTAAGCAGCCTGTTTCCGTCGTCGGAAGCGACAGCGAGCGGACACGCTCCGACGGTTCGTTACTCGAGGGAGCAGTCGCATCCCACGGTCCGCCGACGCTCCGCGATCAGTGATGGACGCCGCCGGGTCGCGTGCCGGCGGTCGGCGTCGACCACCACGGTAACCGACCAGTAACAATGGCTGACAGGATGGTGCGGTCGATAAATCACAATGAAAGGCCTGCCATTTCAGCCGGTCACGGCCCTGCGGCGGCGCAGCAAGTCCGTCCTCGCTGGCGCTCCCATCGATCTGATCGGCATCGCCGGTTTCGTCCTCGTCGCGGCCGTCCTCTTGACGATCGTCGACGCCCCGTCGACGGTCCTGCGGGCGGCGGTCGGGTTCCCGCTGTTGTTCCTCGCGCCCGGGTACGTGGTCCTGTCCGCGCTCTTCCCGCGGGAGACGCCCGCGAACGCCGACGGTCGGCCCCTGCACCGGCAAACGGTTCCCCTGTCCGACGCCGAGCGAGCGGCGCTGTCGTTCGGACTGAGCTTCGCCCTCCTCCCGCCGTTAGGGCTGGTAATCGCCGTCACGCCGTTCGGGTTCACCACCTCGACCGTCGTCAACACCGTTGCGGGAGCCACCCTGCTCGGGGCCGGCGTCGCGATCGCCCGCCGCTTGGCGGTCCCGCCCGCCGACCGCTATCGCCCCGCTCGCCGACTCGAGGCGGCTCGTGCAGCGATCTTCGACGCCCGGTCGACGCGTCACGTCGCCGTCAACGTCGTTCTCGTCATCAGTATGCTGCTGGCGGTGACGACGGTCGGCTACGCGCTCGTCGCACCCCAAGACGGCGAGCAGTACACGAGCCTCCGGCTGCTCACCGAAGACGACACGGGCGAACTCGTCGCGTCGGGCTATCCCTCGGAGATCGAAGCCGGCGAGGCCGTCCCGCTGGTCATCGCCGTCGAGAACCAGGAGGGCGAGGACGAGGACTACACGGCCGTCGTCCAGGAGCAGCGTCTCGAGGACGGCGAGATCGTCGAACGCAACGAGTTACAGCGCATCGACTACAGCGTCAACGCCGGTGGCACGGCCTACGCCGATCGCACGCTGTCCCCCGAGGCCGAGGCGGGATCGATCCGGATCACCGTTCTCCTGTACGACGGTGACGTCCCGGAGACGCCGACGACCGAGAACGCGTACCGCCACGGTTACTTCTGGGTCGACGTCACCGACGGCGAGTGAGCGCCCCTCGTGACCGCTTCCGGGCGGGCTCGCCCTCGAGCGTCGTTCGGTCCGCGGTGACGGTACGAGCGAACTTACAGTCGGCAACCGGTGAATAACAAGGCCCGCGATCGGGCAACGTCTCGGCAGTTCGAATGTCTTCCCAGTCAGCCGTCGACGACGATCCGATCCGGAAGCTGGTACTCGCGATCGGCTTTCTCGCGGTCAGCGCCAGCGCGTTCGTCGCGCACACGAACCCTGCGACCGGCTACGAGCTATCGATCTACACGATGACGCCGTGGGCGGTCTGGGCGGGGCTGCTGGTCGCGCTGAGCGTCTCGCTTGCCGTCGCGTTCGTCCCGTTCTCGCGGGCACACCGGCACCAGTGGAGCCGTTCGATAGCGCTCGTTCTCGGCGGGCTCGTGATGGTCGTCTTCGTCGGGCTTCCGATCGTTCGCGGCTACCGGTTCTACGGCCACTACGACGCGTTGACCCATCTGGGGTGGGCCCGCGGTATCAGCGAGGGGACGTTCCTCCCCTTCGAGCTGTTCTATCCCGGTATCCACACGGTGACGGTCCTGATCAACGCGACGGTCGGGATCGCGCTCTCGCGGTCGATGCTGTTCGTCGTGTTCTTCGCCGTCCTGCTGTTCTGTCTGTTCGTCCCCCTGTGTGTCGGCGTGATCGTCCGCGACTGGAACGCAGTGGCGATCGCCGCCTTCTCGGCGTTTCTGCTGTTGCCGATCACGACGATCTCGATGAACCTGTCGGCACACGCGATGTCGCAGGCGGTGTTGTTCTCGTCGGTCCTCCTGTACCTGTTCGCGAAGTATCTCCGCACCGATCGGGACGGACGCTCGTTCTCCGCCGTCGGCGTCACGTTCGCGCTCGGGTCGGCCGCGGTCGTCCTCTATCACCCGCAACTCGCGGCGCATCTGCTCGTCGCCTTCGTCGCGATCGGGCTCGTTCAGTTCCTCGCCAGGCGGGCCGATCACGACCGCGCCTCCGAACACCCCGCCCTCTACGGACAGGTGCTGTTCCTCGCCGTCGTCTTTCTGGTGTGGAGTTCGAACTACGGGTTCTTCGCCGGCACGGCCGAGTACTTCCTCGGTTCGGTGATCGAGTTCGTCCTCGGCACGGGCGGCGGCGCGGGCGACACGGTCGCGACCCAGGGCACCTCGTTGGCGTCGATCGGGGGGAGCCTCTCGGAGATCTTCTTCAAACTGTTCTTCCCCTCGCTCGTCTTCTCGCTGCTCGCCGGCGGCCTCGTCTTCGCCGTCGCGGGACGGCTGAGTTCGCAGTGGCTCGATCGCTTCCGCCTCGAGACGACGTATCTCGCCGCCGGCCTGGTCGCGCTCGGCCCCGTCTTCGTGGCGTACTTCCTCGCCAGCGGGTCGAAGATGTACTTTCGCGTCTTCGGACTGATGATGGTGTTCGTGACCGTCCTCGGGGCGATCGCGATCCACGGGCTGTTGACGCTGCTCTCGGCGCGACGATCGGGGGGTCGCGGACCGCCCGTCGGGCGACCGCTGATGGCCGTCGCCGTCGCCGTCTTACTCGTCCTGTCGCTGCTGGCCGTCTTTCCCTCGCCGTACATCTACAAAGCGTCCCCTCACGTGAGCGAACAGGAGTTGCACGGCTACGAGTCCGCCTTCGCCACTCAGCAGTCCGATCTCGCGTTCGTCGGGCTGCGAAACGGACCGAACCGGTACGACGACGTGATCAACGGCAACGAACAGCGGATGCACGCCCACGACGGTCTCCCTCCGTCCGTGATCGAGGACGGGGTTTCTAACGAGTACGAGGGCGATCGGTACCTCGCGCTCACGCGATCGGATTACGAACGCGAGGTGATAGCGTACCAGGGGCTGCGATATTCCGAGCGCGAACTCGATCGAATAACGGCCTCCCCCAACGTGAACCGGGTTCAGTCCAACGGGGAGTTCACGCTGTACTACGTTACCAGTAGCGGGGAGTCCGAGGCGGCGTAACGGACTGCATTCGGACCCGCGGTCAATTCCGCGGAACGGTCAATCGCCTCGGACCGGCGCTGCTCTCGTCACTGTTTTCGACACCGGGAACGCGATCCCGTCGTTTCGGTCCCGAACCGGACACGGTCGGAAACCGACTCCGCCGGCGTGATCGCAATCGAACCCGTCGCCGGCATCCCTTCGCCGTCTCGGTAGCCGCCTCCAGCGGCGGCCCCGCCTCGGTTTCTTGCTGCCGTCTCGAGTCGAGTTAGGACGCGACCGTCTCGCTCGTTGGCGGTCCGTTCGGCGATCTGCTCCAGCGACCGGTCGGTTTCTCGGTTCCGGTGCCGCCCGATCGCCGTCGGCGGGGTTGAAGCGATCACACTGTATCCTTCGACCGAAGGTCCAGCCGTCCGCGTTGAGTTGATCGGTGGCGATTCGAGCGCCGCGTTTCGATCGCGGTCGCCTCGAGCGACCCGCCGTGTGATCGGTCGGTCTCCGTCGGTGTCCTGACTGGACCGCGTCCGACAGTCGACACCGCTACGGTAATATGGTGTTACCGGCTCCCTGAGCCGGCCGGAGAAGCGCGTTTCGGCCGGTAATACCTATTTACTGCTCTTCAGATTAGACCTTCCTCGAGCCGAGACATACATAACAAACATACAAATAATTCAAAATATTTTGAATTTATATTCGTCGAAATAGTGTTTTGGTATGAGAATGTGCAGAAATTAGGAAAGGCTTATGAGGGTATAATACTCGATTTCGGTCGCATGGCACGCGACACTTCGGTACCGGACGATGACGCTTCGTCCGAGACGAACGGCGACGACCGACGGAACGGCGGTAACGAGTCATTACTTGGCCGACGATCGTACCTGACGATGGCCGGCGCCACCACGGCGGCGACTCTCGGCGCGGCGACCGCGACGGGACAGAGCGTCAGCGGGGACTACGACGTGATCGAAGTCAGCGCCGGCGAGCGGTTCACCAAACGCCTCGAGGAGGGCGAGACCTGGGGGAACAAGCTGATCGACATCACCGCCAGCGGGGCGGAGTACCTCATTCACACGCAGGGCAACTCCTGTACGATCCGCAACGTCGGGATTCGGGGCGTCTGGGACGGTCACGACGGCTCCCCGCTCGTCGCCTACGCTACCGATCCGAACGGCGAGGTTCTCGTCGAAAACGTCTATCTCGGCGACGGCTCGACCGCTGAGAACTACCCCGCCGGGAACCCCGGCGTGTTCGTCCCGCCCTCGCACGCAGGGACGGTCACGGTCCGGAACCTCAACTACCAGGACAACCCGAGCAACGCCGTCTACGGCTCCTCCCCGGGCAACCCACAGGAGCATCCCAGCCCCGGTGCGGGCGGTACGGTGATCATCGAGGACTCCTACTCGTCGAACCACTCGTCCTCGGGCTTCCGCGTCGGGACCGACGACTCCCGCGTCGAGAACTGCGTGGCCGTCGGCGGGAACCGCGGCGGTTGGGCGTATTTCAACAACCCGACGTACCGCAACTGCGACTTCTCCGGGGCCAACATCGGCGATATCTACGGCGGCAACGGCGCGTGGTCGCTCGACGGCGTCGCCACCATCGAAGAGGTCTACGGCTCCAACCCGGGCGGCAACGTGGACGGCTCGTTCGCCGGCTCCGCCCGGCGGACCCGGCCCGAGGAGGTCGACGGCGTCCCGACCACGCCCGAGGAGGCCGCGTCCGGCGGTTCGAGCGATAGCTCGAGCAGCGGTTCGAACGAGGATACCGCCGAGTCCCAGCTCTCGAACCTCCTGCTGGTCAACGGCAGTTCCTCGGATGTGACCCGCTACGAGTTCACGGTCGGCGGCGACGTCGAGCGCTCGACCGCCGAGGGCGCGTCGATCGACGACGAGGACCGAATCGACGGCTCGACGGTGAACGGAACCGTCGCCGACTGGAAGGACGCCTTCCGCTTTAGCGGCGACCTCGCCGAGCTGACCGTCGACGGCCCCGGCACCGTACTGGTCAACGGCGAGGAAGTCGATCCCGCCGACTACGGCGAACAGCTCCCCCACGTCCTCGAAGTCAGCGGCGAGGGGACGACGATGAGCTACGAGATCACCGTCGACGGATCGATCGAACTCGTCGCCGACGACGAGCCGGCCGCGGAGGCGACGACCGTCTCGGGCTCGACCGCCCAGAGTTCGATCACGGACGGCACCCAGACCTACCGCTTCTCGGGCGCGCTGACCGACGTGACGTTCACGGACGGCACCGCGATGATCACCGTCGACGGCGAACGGATCGATCCCCGCGAGTACGGCGCGTACGAGATGTTCCCCCACGCGCTGGTCATCGACGGCACCGACGCCGACGGGCCGACGACCTACGCGTTCGAGATCGACGGCGCGGTCGTCCAGTCCGACTACCAGAACGCCTCCATCGACGAGGAAGACGTCGTCGAGAACGGGACGGTTCGGGGCGGCGTCGGCAACTGGCTCGACGCCTACTGGTTCGACGGCGATATCGCCGATTTCCGACTGCGCGGCGACGCGGCCGTCGATCTCCAGTACAACGCGCGCGACCGGTGACCCTGGGAGAACCCGATCCCGAAAACTCGACAGTCGTCGGTGAGATCGAGAGCGACGCTCGCGGCTCAGGAGAGCGCACTGGCATCGAGCGGTAACTCGCGACCGGCAAACGGGGACCGTCGCTCCGCCAGCAGGATCGCGGCAGTGACCGTTAGCAGCAGATATATTTGGTGGTTATCACAGGACGTGGTATCGTCCGTGAACCGGCGGACGACGTCCGTGTCGAGATAGGTCTCGAGCGACTGCGACCGGGCAACCGAGTCACTGAGGAGTCGCGCGACGTTCGGGTGGTACTGGGAGTTGACTTCCCCGCGGTACACGACGCGAGCGATGTCCTCGAGGGAGGGATGGCGACCGAGCAGCGAGAGCCCGTACTGGACGAGTTTGTATCGCGGCGAGGCCATCGGCGTGCCGAAGTCGGCGTCGTCGAACTCGATCGCTCGGGGCCACAGTTCTCGGAGGAACTCCCGATAGAGGCGGTTGTGTGCCTTCTGCTCGTCCGGGACGTTCATCGCGTACGTGAAAAACGGTGCCGAATAGAACGGGGAGGTACTCCAGAAGTAGTACCGATTCCGGTCTTCGCCCTCGAACAGCCAACTGAACCCGCGCTCGTGCGTGAGGAAGTGGACGTACTTGTTCGCCAACTTCGACTCCGGATAGGACGATAACGTCGCCGCCACTTCACCGACGATTTGATCCCGATCGAGGCCGGTGATCGCCGCCACGTCCTCGAGCGGGAACACGCTGTTTCGAGCGATGGTGTAGGAGACGAGTTCTTCGGACGAGGACAGTGACTTGGCGGGACTGAGGTCCGGCAGCGTCTTGTCTCCGCCGTCGCCGGTGAAGTACGTGAGGTCGGACCCGTGAACGGCCTGTAGCTGCTCGAAGAAGTCGATCAGGAACGCGAGTCCGAGGTGGTTGAGTCCCCGTTTGATCGTCAGGAGCGTGTCCGCGTTCGACGCCTGCACGGGGTCGACGGTGAACAGTTCCCAGTCGACGTCCAGGCTCCGGCTGATTTTGCGTGCGATCTCGACGTCCGAACTCGTCTCCTGGGTCGACTTGACGAACGTCGCCGCGGAGCAGGGCACGTCCGACGCGTGGAACGCGGCCGCGATCGATCTCGAGTCGTGACCGCCGCTGAGCGAGAGGAGGTTCGTTCGATCCGGATCGCTTCGGTCCTCGCAGGCCGCCCGGAAGCGCTTCGCGAGGTTTTTGGCGTTCTCTTCGACGCTCTTGTCGGCGTGGCGTTTCTCGTCGAAGTCGAACTCCGCGACGGAACTGAACGAGGCGGTTCCGTCCGCTTCGACGACGACCTGGGTTCCCGGCGGGATCGTCGTGACGTCCTCCCAGAGGGTGCGGTCCCGGAGCGTGTACCCGAAGAGGAGAGTCTGTGCGAGTCCGTGCCGATCGAACGCCGGATTATCGAGGGGCGACTCGAAGAAGTACCCGATCTCGCGCGTGAAGACGGGGCTGCCGTCCCGGTCCGCATAGTATACCGGGAGCCGCCCGAACACGTCGTTGAGAACGGCGAGTCTCCCGGTCTCCTTCTCGAGGGCGTACAGGACGAACTCCCCGTCGGTCGTCCGGAGCCAGTCCCGGACCGACGAGCGCGATTTGTCGTCCGAAAAGAGGGTCGTCACGATTCGCTCGAGCGTCTCTCTCCGGGACGACGCCGCGTCGTCGTCGTAGATTTGACCTTCGAGACAGATCCAGAACTCGTCGGTTTCGAACTCGTCGATCGGGTAGGACGAGTACTCGGTGACGCCGATCGTCCACGGCTCCGCCTCTCGGACGACGCGACTCGTGTAGTTCTCGAAGTAGCATAACTCCTCGAGCGTTCGTCGTATCGAAGCCGAACGCCCTCGGGATCGTGAGTGCTGGAGGCTGACTCCGGGCATGCTAACATCACGCTTCGTGAATACCTTCGTTATGGACGTACTAGACGAATCGGCGGTTCCGACGGGCGTTCGCTCGCCGTTGCTCGTCGATCGACCGACAGCGGTAGTCTCCGTCCGCCCGTCAGGCGATGCGTCGGCCGGGAACCGACCGCCGCGTCGCGGTGAACGCGGCGTCCGGCCCAACCGGCAGTTAGGGTGAGAAACCGAGGGATAACAAAGGGAGACTGTAGTCTCGAGCGAAACGATGAATCGAACGGTTCGCGTTCCTCTGGAGCCGCGAGAGACCGACCGCCGTCCCCGCCGACGGAGGAACTCACGATGAAGACCGTCGTCCTCGGGTTCGACGCTCTCGACTTCCGCTATCTCGATCGGTTCGAGTCCTCGCTGCCGAACCTCCGGCGACTCCGCGATCGAGGGCTCGAGGCACCGTTGGCCTCGACCCATCCCCCGTGGACCGGCAGCGCGTGGCCGTCGATGTACACCGGAACGGACCCGAGCCACCACGGCGTCTACGGGTTCTTTGATTACGACGGCTATCCCGACGACGGAACCCTCGTGTCGCGAAGCGACGTCCGTCGGCCGGCGCTGTGGAACTACGTCACAAGCGACGGCGGCCGCTCGGTCGTGCTGAACGTCCCGATCACCCATCCCGCGGAGTCGATCGACGGGGCGTTGGTCCCGGGCTATCTCGCCGCGGAGGACGAGCCGGGCCACCCCGAGGGGATCCGGGACGAGCTGGCGGACGCGATGGGCGAAGAGTACACGATCTACTCGCGGGGCGAACTCAGCGACGATCCCGACGAGAAGTTCGAGGGGTATCTGGATCTGGTCGAGAACCGGCGTCGGGCCGCCGTCGCCCTGCTCGAGCGCGAGGAGTGGGAACTGGCCGTGATACAGGTCCAAAAGACCGACGCGGTGTTTCACAACTTCGACGATCCGGACCGGCATCGGGCGATCTACGTGGCCGCGGACCGGCTCGCCGGCGACGTCCTCGAGACCGTCGGCGACGACGTCAACGTCGTCCTCTGTTCCGACCATGGGATGGGGCCGGTCACCGGCTACGGCATCCACGTCAACGAGATCCTCAGGGAACACGGCTTCGTCGCGGCGACCGACGAGGGCGAGGCGATGTCGATGAAAGCCGAGAAGGCGTCGCTGATCGGGGCCGAAGAGGGTCCCGCAGGCGACGCCGCGGACGGGACCGGGGGGACCGCGACCGTCCTCGAACGGACGCTGCACGCCGGCCGGCGCGCGGCCTCGCGGGTGGGGATCGAACCGGCCGATGTCTACGCCGCCGCGGAACGCGTCGGACTCGAGGAGGCGCTGCTCCGAGTCGTCCCGGACGGGGCCCGGTCCGCCGCGAGCGAGAGCATCGACTGGCGAGCGTCGAAGGCGTACTGCCCCGACGGGATGCGGATGGGCGTCCGGATCAACCTCGAGGGGCGTGAGCCCGACGGCGTCGTCCCGCCCGCCGAGTACGAGCGCGTTCGCGACGAGATCATCGAGCTGCTGTCGGGGCTCGAGACGCCCGACGGCGAGCCGGCGTTCGAGTTCGTCCGCCGCCGGGAGGAGCTGTTCGGCGGGCCCTACCGCGAGAACGCACCGGACGTCTGCTTCCTGCCGACCGACATGAACCACACCGTCTCGAGCGGGCTCTACGGCCGCCGGTTCGTGCCCGTCGAGACGCACAACCACAAACGCGACGGGGTCTTCGTCGGTGCCGGTCCCGGCTTCGCCGACGCGACACCGGAGCGGCTCTCGCTCCCCGACGTCGGCCCGATCGTGATGGGGCTGCTCGACCGACCGATACCGGCGGTGATGACCGGCTCCGTCCCCGAGGGGCTCCTCGTCGACGAGCCCCCGCGAACGGAGTACGGAGACGTGCCGTACGGCGATTCGGCGGCCGACCGATCGACCGACGACGAGCGAGTCACCGAACGGCTCGAGGACCTCGGTTACCTCTGATGGTCGCTCGCGAACGCGAACTGTCCGCGCTCCTCTCGAGTGCGGCGATCGTGATGGTCGGCGGGATCATCGGGTCCGGTGCGACGCTTGCCGAGCGGGTCGTCATCGGCCGACTGCTGTCGCCCGACGCGTACGGCGAGATCAGCGTCGGACTGGCACTATTGAACGTTGGCGTGACCGTCGCGCTCGTGGGCTGTACGCAGGGCGTCTCCCGGTACATTCCGCGGTACGACGCCGTCGAGGACCGCCGCGGCGTCTGGATCAGTGGGCTCCTGGTCACAACGGTGTCTTCGGTCTGTCTCAGTGCGGTCCTGTTCCTGTTCGCCGACCCCATCGTCTCGGGGCTGTTCGAGACCGAAGCGGCGGTGCCGTTGGTCAGGCTGCTCGCCGTCGCGATCCCGTTCGTCGCGTGCTTTCGAATCGCCGTGGCGGGGATTCGCGGCCACGAGAACACGATTTACCGGACGCTGACCCGCAACCTCCTCGATCCGCTCTTGCGAATCGGGTTGCTCACCGTCCTGTTGCTCTCGGGCGTCGGCATCGTCGCGGCGGGCGTCGCGTACCTCGGCGGCGCGATCGTGACGCTCGTCGTCGCTCACGCCTTTCTGAGCCGTCTCATGCCGCTTCGCGGCCGGTACCGGACGCACGTCCCCGAACTCCTCAGGTTCTCCGCCCCGCTCGTGGTCTCGACCGTGATCAGTATCTTACTGACGCGAACGGACACGCTGATGCTGGGCTACTTTCGAAGCTCCTACGAAGTCGGCATGTACGACGCCGCCTATCCGATCGCCGGCGGGTTACTCGTCGTCCTCTCCGCGTTCGGGTTCCTCTATCTCCCGCTGGTCTCTCGGTTGGACGACGACGGCGATCGGGACGCGGTCGACGAGATCTACGCGACGACGACGAAGTGGGTCTACGTGGTCACGTTCCCGGCGTTTCTCCTGCTTGTGGTCTTTCCGCTGGACGTGATCCACCTCGTCTTCGGGACCGCGTATACGGACGCGGCCCGCGTCCTGCCGATCCTCGCGACCGGCTTCTTCCTCAGCGCCGCCGCCGGTCGGAACCGAGAGACCCTCTCGGCGCTGGGTTCGACGACGTGGATCGCCGTCGGCAACGTCGTCGGGCTCCTGCTCAACATCGGGATCAACGTCGCCCTCATTCCACGGTACGGGGCCGTCGGGGCGGCCGTCGCGTCCGTCACCTCGCTGGTCGCCGTCCACACGGTCATCTGTAGCGTCCTGGCGGTCCGCTACGATATCACCCCGATCTCCCCGGAGGCGCTGCGCTGTTACGTCGCCCTGCCGGCCGTCCTGCTCCCGCTCGCGTTCGCCCTCTCGCCGTGGCTCTCGATCACGGTCGTGACGATCGGGCCGGTCCTCGTCGGCGTCGGGCTCGCCTCGCTCGTCGTCGCCGGCCTCGTCGGGGGCCTCGAGTCGAACGACGTCGTCGTCCTCGATCTGCTCGAGGACGCCGCCGGCGTCTCGGTCCCGATGCTTCGCCGGTGGATCCCGTCGTCGGGCGACGAGGACCTGGACGCGAAATCGCCGAACTGATCGCCCCGACGGCACCGCGTTGGCGGGGACGGCGGCGGGCGATCGGCCCCGAAATCCGAGTCGCGCTCGTAATTCGATCCATAACAATTGGTGGGGCCGGGGTCAACGCGAACGAGACACTGGTTCATGACTACCGACTCGACCACTACCGACCGCGCGTTCGTTCTGGGTATCGACGGCGTGCCGTGGGACCTCATCTCGGACTGGATCGCGGCCGGCGAACTGCCGAACTTCGCGACGCTCGTCGAGGACGGCGTGGGTGCGCCCCTCGAGAGTACGGACCCGCCGACGACGCCGGCGGCGTGGCCCTCGATCGCGACCGGCGTCTGGCCGGACAAACACGGGATCTACGGCTTCAAACGGCTCGAGCGCGACTACACGCAGGAGATGAACACGAGCGCGAGTCTGGGGCGGCCGCCGCTGTGGGAGCTGCTGTCGCCGGCGGTCGTCGGCAACGTCCCGATGACCTATCCCGCGAGCGAGATCGACGGCACGATGGTCTCCGGCATGATCTCGCCGTCGATGAGCGACCGGTTCACGCATCCGTCCGGGTTCGTCGACGAGATCGATGACCGGATCCCGGAGTACCGGATCGCGCTGGACTGGAACGACTACACCGACGACGAGACGGCGTTCACGGACGACCTCGAATCGCTCGTGAGCGCGCGCCGGGAGCTGATGGACGAACTCATGGCGATCGACGACTGGCGGCTGTTCTTCTTCGTGTACACGGCCCCGGACCGGCTCCAGCATCTCATCTGGGAGGAGGACGTCATTCTCGACCACTACAAGCGGCTCGACGATATCGTCGGCGACGCCCTCGAGTACGCCGATCGGCGGGACGCCACCCTGTTCGTCGTCTCCGATCACGGGTTCGGGCCGATCTCGACGTTCGTCAACCTGAACACCGTGCTGGCGGAGGGCGGCTATCTCACGGAGCAGACCGACGGGACCACGCGGAACTCGCTCGCCCGGTTCGGGATCACGAAGTCCACGCTCCACGGAACCTTGGACCGCCTCGGGGTCGACGACAAGCGGCTCGTCAAGCACCTGCCGAAGCGCCTCGTCGACGGGATCGCGGAGCAGGTGCCGGGCGATCACAGCCTGTACGACGTCGACTTCACCGAAACCGTCGCGTTCGCACACGGCCCGAGCTACGTCTACATCAACGACACCGAGCGGTTCGCGGAGGGGATCGTCGCCCCGACCGACGTGCCGTCGATCAAGGCGGAACTGCGTGAGCGGTTCTCGAACGTGACCGATCCGGACACTGGCGAGCCGGCGCTGAGGGTCCGCGACGGGGACGAGGTGTTCCCGTCGGACGAGGCCGGGCCCGATCTGGTCGTCGTCGGGCGGGACGGCTACGAGGAGAAGACGAGACTCGCCGATACCGTGTTCGAACCCGCGGACGACAAAGCCGCCAACCACCGAAAGCAGGGCGTGTTCTTCGCACACGGTCCCGACATCGACCCGCACGCGTCCGCCGACGGACTGTCCGTCGTCGACGTCGCACCGACGGTCCTCCACAGCGTCGGCGAACCGATCCCCGACGACGTCGACGGCCGGGTCAGGACCGACGTCCTCTCGGCCGACGCGGAGCCGACCGTCCGCGAGGCCGTTCCGGACGCGACCGCCGGCTCGAGCGGGGCCGCAGACGCCGACGAGGACTTCGACGACGTGGAGGACAGGCTCCGTGGACTCGGGTACATGGAGTGAGACGGCCGGCGGTCGAACCGCGCTGCTGGCGCTCTTCTCGCTGCTGTCGTTTCTCGCTGAAACGAAGCCGCTTCCGTCTCGCTGCGGTGACCGCCCCACGCTGTTACGGCCGGTCGCGTTCGGCTCGCTGTCCGCCGGCTTTTCCCGTTACTTCAACGCGCTGGAAAACGTCTGGTACGCCGATTTGGCCAACGACATCTCGAGGCCCGACGACTCGACGACGTAGTACTGGCGCAGGTCGCTGTTGAACTTGGCCTTGTACTCACAGAGCCGCTCGGTGTTCGCACCGACGAGGTCGTAGCCAGTCACTGACTCAAGGGTCGGATCGGAACAAATGTCCTCGAGGATCGCTCGATGGAGGAGGCTGTTGACGCTGACGCCCTCGTAGGTGGCCGTCACGCCGCCCTGCCAGAAGTACGCGAGATCGGGCGAGTAGAGGGTCACGACGCCGCTTTGGTACTCGCCGTCGGGCGACCGGGCGACGTAGACCCGCCACAGCTCGTCGTCCAGGGACGTGAGGAGATCGCGAAGGAACGGGCGGGAGATCGGCGGCGGATCGTCGTGAGCGCGGTACTGCTCGACCACGTCCTCGTAGACCCGCAGGGCCGACTCGATTCCCTCCCGTTCGATCGAGAGATCCAGCTCGTCTTGCTTCCGCATCTCCCGGCGCAGGCTCTTGCTGAAGCCTTTCATGAGTCCCTCGATCGTCTCGCCCTCGCAGTCGAGGACGTAGGTGAACTTCGGCTCGAGCGAGAAGTCGTTCCACTCGTAGGGGCGGGGATCGACGTACTCGATCGGACACCGCATCCGGAAGAGCGTCGTCCGATCGCCGACGCCGACGGCGTCGATCACGCCCGCCGTCAGCTCCCGGTTGATCCGTTCGCGCTTGTGTCGCTTCGGGCTGGCCGGATCCAGGATCGGGCCCAGCCGCGGCACGCTGAACGAGACCGGCGGCGAGAGGACCGTCCGGCCGATCGAGCGGTCGCCGACGAACACCGGCAACAGGCCGACCGGCTGCTGGCCCTTGAACGCGCCGTACAGCTGTAGCTCCGCGTCGGTGTGGTCGTCGAGGACGCGCAATGCGTCCGGCTCGTGAAACACCTCGTAGCCCGTCGCCGGCAAGGCGTTGCCCCACTCCTCGAGGGTCAGCCGTTCGATATCCATGTAGGTCTCCCTGCGGTGAGTATTCGCTTTGTTATCGCGTCGCTACCGGCGGTAATCGAGGTCCTTCCGGTCGCCGGCAGCCGTTCGAGCGACGAGTCGCAACCGGCACCCGGCTCACCGCTCGAGGGTCGCCAGGATCCGCCGCCAGTCCTCGCTCGCCTGCTCGAGCGAGACGTCGTCCCGGACCGCCGTCGCGGCGGTTCCAAGCGAGCGCCGGAACGCCGGCTCGTCCAGACAGCGCTCCATCGCCGCGGCGACGGTCGCGGGCTCGCGATCGGCGACGACGATCCCGTTCTCGCCGTCGGTCACGACGTCCGGGATCGACCCCACCGGCGGGACGATCGCGGGCAGGCCGGTCGCCATCGCCTCGAGCATGACCAGCGGCAAGGCGTCCCGCTCGGAGGTCAGGACGAACGCCGCCGATCGGCGGTAGTACTCGAGCGGCTCGTCCACCCAGCCGGGGCAGTCGACCCGGTCCGACAGTCCGCGGGCGGCGAGTTCCTCGACGACGACCGACCGGAGGGGGCCGTCGCCGACCATGACCGCCCGGAACTCCCGGTCGGCGGCCTCGAGTTCGGCGACGGCGTCGACGAACCGCAGCGGATCCTTCTCGGCGCTGAACCGGCCGACCCAGACGAACTCGTAGTCGCTCTCGACCGCCCGCTCCGGCGGCCGGTAGGTGTCGACGTCGATCGCGTTCGTCAGGCGTTCGATCCGGTCGGGCGGGACGCCGAACCGGACGAGCCGCTCGGCGTGTGAAGAGCCGGGGACCGACACCGCGTCGAATCGCCTGAACAGCCACTGCGGGACGGCACCGTACCACTGCTCGGCGTGATGATCGAGATCGATCCCGATGATCCCGAGGTGGGCGGGGTAGCCGTAGATCGCTTTCAGCGCGAGTGCATAGCAGCCGTAGGGAACGAGCGAGATCGATGCGACCCCGTCGTAGTCGTTGCGATACCCCTCGTACAGCGCGAGGAAAAAGAGACAGAGGACGCGGACGATCCGCGGGCCGATATCGGGGACGCGGACGGTCCGTGCGGACTCGATGTCGCCGGTCGGATCGAGACAGACCATCGTCGTCTCCCCGGCGACGTCGGCGAGCGGTCCGTAGTGGCGCTCGTTTTTGTGTGACAGCCCCGTCACGACGAGGACCCGGCGGTCGTCGACCGCGTTCGCATCGCCGGACGTCTCGGATTCCGTCGCCGACCCGGATTTCGTCACGGGCGGTTCCCTCGAGCGCTCCGGACGGGTCGACGAGTCGGACCGACTCATCGGGCGCCGACCACCGATGGATCGGCCGCCCCCCGATGCTCTGGCACCCGATCGGGGTCGGCCCGGTTCGCGCTCGCAAGCAGGAACTCCGAGAGCGCGTAGGACATCCACCCCTGACACCAACGCATCAGCGTCACCCGCTTCGTGTGGTAGCGGTACTTCCGATAGTAGAAGCGCCCCTGTTCGGGCTGGAGGTTCGCCAGTACCCACCGGAGGATCCGTTCGGCGAACGCCAGTTCGCCCTCGCGGGTAAACACCAGAATCCCCTGCGTGCTGGCGTGAATGTCGCGAGGATAAGCGTTTTCCTCGTCGAAGTTGGGTGCGCCGTCCAGTTCGAACAACTCCGTTCGGTAGAACTCGAGGGCGGTCTCCAGCGCGTCGGCGTACCGGTCCGCGTCGACGACGTCGCGATAGCGTTGGAGACACTCGATGATGAAGCCGTTGTGGTGGCTGTCCATCGAGAGGTGGGAGGCAGAGGCCGGCAGCCGGTAGGGCCATCCGCCGCGGTCGGTCTGGTTGGCGACGACGTGATCGAGGATCTTCGTCGCCCGCTCGCGGTACTCCTCGTCGCCGAAGTAGTCGTAGAGTTCGACGAGCATCCGCGCGCCCAGCGCCGCGGAGTTGAGCGTGTAGGAGTCGTCCGGGTGGTTCATGTGGTAGTCGATCTTCGCGCCCTCCGGCACCTCCCGGTAGTTCAGGTCCTCGACGAGGAAGTCGCGTGCGGTCCGGGCAATCTCCGCGTATCGCTCGTCGATTCGGGCAGCGCGCAACAGCGCGGTCACCGCGTAGGCGGTCGAGACGATGTCGGGATCGCTCGGTTCGCCCTTCGTGTGGAGATGCTGGATCTCGTGTCGATGCCCCCCGCAAAACCCGCTGTACCCCTCACATCGTTCGGCGACGAGCCAGTCGGCGAGCCGTTCGGCCTCCGCGAGCGGGTCGAACCCCGGCTCGCTCGCCGGGTCCCACTCGGTTCCGAGGTCGTGATAGTTCAGATTCGCCATCGCGAACAGGCCGCCGCCCTTGAAGTTGCGCCGGAGTTCGACGCGAAACAGCGGCCTGACGTCGACCGGCGTCCGTTTGACGGTCTCCTGAACGGCGAGGTTGAGCCACCTGTTCTCGACCGGCAGCGCCTGCAGGAGTTCGCTGCTCATCCCGTCGCCGTAATCCGGCCCGACGTAGTCCCGCTCCCGGGCGTACGCGAGCGTCGACTCGAGGACGGGCCCGTATCGCTCGAGCGCTCGAGCGGCCGTCCCCGATCTGTTTTCCCCCGTCGAATCGCCCGCTGGGTCGGCGGACCGGGAGGAGACGGTACTCGAGAGTCGCCGGACGCCGATCCGCGGAATGTACTCGGACTGCATCTGTCTCCGCCCTCCCGCCGGCAGGCCATTATTATACGGCGGCTACCCTTTCGAGCGGCCGTGCCGGCGATCGATCGGTTCGGTGAACGCTCCCGGTGAAACTGGTATGAGCGAGATAACAATTGCAGTGACGGTCCCACGTACGGATATGGATCCGGGTGGTCCGTGACATGAGATACCTGTTCTTTACGAATACGCCAGCACACGTGCACCTGTACAAACACGCCGTCGCGACGTTGCGCGAGCGGGGCCACGACGTCCTCGTCCTCGCGCGGGACTACACCTGTACACTCGACCTGCTCGAGTGGTACGACCTGCCCTACGAGGTCTACGGCTACTGTGATACGTCGAAGGGGTCGCTGCTGAGCCGGCTGCCGGCCCATTACCTCCGGGCGATCCGGCGGGCCAGACGGTTCGATCCCGATCTCGTCTTCGGGATGGGGGGCTACGCGGCTCACACGGGGGCCCTGCTCCGGACGCCGACGGTATTGCTCATCGACTCCGAGCCGGCGTCGTTCGACCACACTGTCTCGACGCCGTTCGCACGGGCGATCCTCACGCCGAACACCTTCCGCAAGGACCTCGGGGAGGATCACTACGTGTTCCCGGGGCTCAAGGAGTGTGCGTACCTCCATCCCGAGGTCTACGAACCGAACCCCTCGGTCCGCGACCGACTCGGCGTCGGCGAGGCGGAGCCGTACGTCCTCCTCCGGCTCAACGCCTTCGGCTCCCAGCACGACGTCGGCAAGGACGGCATCTCGAGCGAGCAGTGTCGCCGCCTCGTCGAGCGACTGAGCGACGACGCGACGGTCCTCGTCTCCGACGAGGGGAACGACGTCGACCTTACGGGCCTGCCGGCACGGTCGTTCGATCTCCATCCCGCCCTGATGCACGACGCGCTCGCCGAGGCGACGCTGCTGGTCGCCGACACCCAGACGATGGTCACCGAGGCCGCCCTGCTCGGTACGCCGGCGGTCCGATCGAACTCCTTCGTCGGCGACGCCGACATGGGCAACTTCGTCGCGCTCGAGAACCGAGGGCTGATCCACAACGTCGCCCGTTTCGACGCCCTCTGCGATCGGGCAACGGCGGTCCTTCGCGACGAGGGCGTCGACGAGGCGTGGCAACGGCGTCGCCACGATTACCTGGCCGAGACGATCAACCTCACGGACCTGCTCGTCGACGTCGCGACGGCCCGCGGTCGCGTCGACGACATCGATACCGTCCGGCAGTTCGACCAGCCGGCGACCGACGATCCGAACGCACCCGTCGGCGTCGGCAGCGACTGAGCCTCGATGTAACGGCGTCTAGATCCCCAGAATGGCCGGGACGAGAACGGTCGCAGCGACCGACAGGACGAGCCCGTTGATGAGCGCTGGAATCACGAACCGCTCACCCGAAACACGCTGAATCAACGGGAGCGTGACGTCCATCGTCGTTGCGCCACCTGGTGCGATACTCGTTACCCCACCGAGATACTTGGCGACGGCTGGTAGCACCAGGAAGGTAACGATCTCCCGAAAGAGATTCGCGAGAAACGCGATCGTCCCCAGTTCAACCCCGCCGAGATCGAAGACGACGACACCCGCGTAACTGTACCATCCGAACCCTGCTGCGACCGCTGCGGCGTGGGTGACTGGCATGCCGATAACCGCCCCGAGCAACACGCCACCGAGAATACTCCCGACGGCCACGGCCACCGGAATCAGGAGGACACCCCAGCCAATCCGGACGATATGACTCACGGCCTCGGTATCGCCGCCAACAGTAATACCGACGCCGAACAGCAGCGCCAGGAGCGCGTAATCGGAGATCGAGACGATACGTGTGATGACGTGTTCCGGAAGCCCGACGGCCGAGAGTCCGAGCCCGACGGTAAGCGAGACGACGATGAGGCCCGTGACCTTCCAATCGAAGCCACCAGCGTCTAGTTCCGACGGTGTGTCCGGCCGAGTGACGGTCCCATCGGCCGAGGCGGATTCCGGATCGCCGATCGACGTGGCCGTGATGAGGAGGTAGACACAGCCGACACTTCCAATGATACTGCCCAGACACAACACGAGGGCGGAGCCGCCGATCGTATTCAAATCCTGTAGAATCTGCTCGTCACCGCCGAGTTGTGTCCCGATCGAAACGAGCAAGACGGCGAGACCGCTGAAGATAATGGCATCACCGATCTCCTGAATCCGGTGCAGAGCGGTGTAGTATCCGACCAGACTACCGACTACCAGTGCGAGCAGGAGCGTTCCGATACTCATGGTGCTTCCCGAGCCAATACGGCATACCGGGATTTCATCGATGGTCGTTGCATCGTTTGCTCGTGGTCACGAATACAATTGCTTCTCGCTACTGGTTCGTTGTTCGACGTATTCTCGCGTTTCGCCCTGTAACACGTATTCCGTTCGTTGAAGCGCGTCGATCGACCCCGAACCGGTCACGAACATCGCCGTCCGTAACTCGGCGATCAGGTCCTCGACGCGCTCGATAACGGCGTCCGGGCCGTTCGTGGCCGGTTTCAGGAACGGTTTCGCCAGCCCGCCGGCACGGGCACCTACCGCGATCGCTTTGGCCACGTCTAACCCCGTCCGTACACCGCCACTCGCGATCACGCAGTCGTGTTCGGCGACACACTCGAGCGTACTTGCAGCGGTCGGGATGCCCCAGTCACGGAACAGGGTCCCGATCCGTTGCTGGCGTGGTTCGTTCGCGGTAGCCGCACGGTAGGCTTCGATCCCGGACCACGTCGTACCGCCTTTGCCGGCGACATCGATCGCGTGTACACCTGCCGCTGACAGCTTTCGGGCAGTCTCCCCGGAAATCCCGTTGCCGGTCTCTTTGACGATGATCGGAACCGAGAGATCCGCGGCGACGCGTTCGATCGCAGCCAGACAGTCCCGCCCGTCGACGTCGCCTTCGGGTTGGACGGCTTCTTGGAGGAAGTTCAGGTGGACCGCGAGCGCGTCCGCCTCGATCATCGCCACTGCGCGCTCGACGGTTTCGATGTCGTACTCTCGAAGCTGTGCGGCACCGAGATTCCCGTAGATGAACGCGTCGGGTGCGACATCGCGGACGACGGTATACGACTCGAGGACGCCGTCGTCGTCGAGTTCGAGGCCAGCCCGCTGGCTTCCAAGCCCCATAGCGATGCCCGTCTCGCTGGCAGCACGGGCCAGTGCCCGATTGATGGCCGTGGTGTTGCGGTGCCCGCCAGTCATGCTCTCGATGAAGATCGGGGCCGACAACTCGTGTCCCAGAAATTCGATGGCGGGGTCGATCGCGTCGTAATCGAGTTCCGGCAGCGCGTCGTGGACGAGGTGTACGTCTTCGAAGCCCGTTCCCGTGGTTTCGACGTCTCGCTCCTGTACGATCCGGATATGATCGTCTTTTCTATCTTCAGTCTCCGACGAGCCCTGCTCCGTCATTAGTCGAACTTGCAAAAGGGATGGCAAAAGGGTACTGTTATTCTGATTCACCCTGACCCGGCTAACTCTGGAATGACGTGTCCCTTCCCGCGGTGTCCGCTGTATGCAGTACAACCTTCAGCTCGATTTCTGACTCGACGGACGGGTGGTACGCGGGACTCCATCGAGAGGAGAGTAGCCGCTGAACGTCATGCTCCCCTGATCGCGCGACGCCATCGCGATCAGTGCGTACACCGTCTTGGAAACCGGTCTTCCGCGGCCGCGGATGCCGCCGCTATCGGTCGCGTAGTCTGGTCGTCGCCAGCCAGCCAAGGCCGATGACTGCCCCCGCGGCGAGGCCCGCCCCGAGTCCGAGCAGGCCGAGCGAATCCGACCCACTGCCGGGTGCCGGCGCGACCGCGACGGCCGAAAGCGCGGTTACGTCCGCCTCGAGCCGGTACGCACCGTCGGACTCCGCGAGGACCGTGGTGTCGGCCTCAGTCCACCCGTCAGCGGTCTGCTCGTAGAGGACGACTTCTTCGGGCTCGAGGCCCAACTCCTCGAGTCGGTCCTTCTGGACGGTAACGGCAACCGTCCCGGAAGCGTCGGCGGCGCCCGACTCGTTCGTGATGGTTAGATACGACAGCGCCTCGACGCCGTCGGGGCCGCTCCCGGAGAGTTCGGAGAACCGGCTCTCGAAGCCGATCGACGCCTCGCCCTCGAGGCCGGTCAGCTCGACGCCGTCGAACCGGACGCCGTCGTCGGTCCCGCGGGTCGGCTGCAGGAAGACGCGATCCTCGGGCGCGGCGTCGGTCACCCTCGCGGTGATTCCGCCGTCGGTTCGCTCGTACGTGACCGACGGATCGTCGCAGGTGCCGGTCCGGATCGTCACCGGCTCCTCGAGGGAGGGCAGTTCCGTCCGCCGGTTGCCGTCGCCGGCCGCGCCGGAGAGGACGTCCCACTGTTCGATCTCGCCGTCGCCGTCGAAGTCGGGGTCATACAGTTCGCTGCGCCGGTCGGCGAACGCCGAGTCCTCGTTGAAGCCCGGCCGGATAGTCACGGCGAACTGGCCGTCGAGCCCGCCCCGGATCGCGCCGCCGTCGGTCCGCCCCTCCTGAAAGATCCAGGATGCGGACGTCCAGCCGTCGCCGCGGTCGAACTCGTCCATCCGCGTTTCGGCCGTGTAGTTGTCGTCCTGGACGACCCACTCGCTCTCGGCGGGCAGGCCGGCGATCTCGTAGGTGACCAGTCCACCGGGCGTCTCGCTATCGAGGCGGCCGTGGACGGTCACGAGACTCAGCCCCTCGGGGCCCTCGTGGAGGAACAGGGCGGACGTGTTGTCCCGCTGGAGGTGGGTCGTCCCGTAGGAGCTGTAGAAGCGGTCAGTTCCTTCCGGATGGGTCTCGTGGCTGCGATACTCGTAGAACGATTCGACCGATTCGCCCGAGGACAGCGGCTCGATCGGCTGACAGAACGAGCCCTGTTCGACGACGTAGCCGTCGGCCTGCTGCGTGTCCGCCTGTGCGATCGGCGAGCCGGACTGGCCGGCGACGCCGCCGATGCTGCCGACGAGCAGTAGCACGGTGACGACGACCGCTGCCGCGCCCGTGGGGAGTCGTAAACTCATGATTTTACCTGTGTGAATCGAAATTCGGCGGGGTCGGTTTCGGCGCGATGCGATCCGTCGGAGTCGCCCTCGAGTGCCGCCTGTAGCGCCCGCGGTGGGCCGATCCAGGCCCCCAACTCCCGCGCTCGCTCGATCAGCCAGCGATACAGCGTCCGGTAGCCGGGAAACTCCCGTTCGCTGAAATAGCGTGGATGCCAGAGAACGGTCATGACAGCCCCGTTTTCCGCCGCCTCCGTCAACAGCCGCTCGCAGGTTTGACGGGCCCCACAGGGCTGGCTGTCGGGATCCGGAAGCGCCTGCTCCATGATCGTCAACGGAAAGACGAGGAAGCCGTCACCGAACGGCCGGATCGGGTCGTAGCCCGCGTGAAACCCACACTCGGTACTCGAGCCGAGGCTCGCGTCGTACTCGAGGCCGATCGCTCGGTGGTAGCGCCACGTCTCGGGGACCGACAGCCGCAGGTAGTGTTGGCGACCGCCGGCGACGGGGCCGTCGAGGACGTCCTCGAGGGTCGCTTTCTCCTCGCGCAGCCGCTTGGGCTCGTCCGCGGAGTGATAGGAGCCATGGAGGCCGACCTCCCAGCCGCCCGAATCGAGGTCACGGATGACGCCGGCGATCCCGTCGCCGGTCACGTCGTAGCGGCCGAGGTGCTGGACCCAGTTGGCCGGCGAGAGCCACTCCCGGGCCGGCCGGTCGGCCAGCAGGTGCTGTTCGTTCAGGAAGTAAAACGCCGAGCGTACCCCTAACTGGTCCTCGAGGGCCATGATCTCCTCGAACTGCCAGTAGGGGTTGTCCCCGGAGACGGCGGTCCGGAGGTGATGTGTCGGTCGCTCCTGGAGGGCATAGTACAGCGACCGGATCCCCTTGAACGGCCGGTCGACGTCGTGGGTCAGACAGAGGGCGAACGAGGCGTCGCCGGGAGGATCGACCCGCGCCCGCGGGAGGTCAGCTACCCGGTCGAACGTCGCGTCCGACGAGGGGTCGTCGTCGGTCGCTACCTCCGTCTCGGCTTGCCCTCGAGTGGGTGTCTCAGCCATTGTCGACGTGTCGCTCGAGCGTCGTGACGATTCGCGCCGCTGCGTTGCCGTTCCCGTAGAGGTCGGGCTTGGCGGGCGGGTTCTCGGCGGCCCGGACGGCGTCGACGATCCGGTCGGCGTTCGCCCCGACGAGGTCGTTCCAGCCGGCGTCGACCGTCGCCGTCCACTCCGTCCGATCCCGGAGGGTGACACACGGCGTGTCCAGGTAGAACGCCTCCTTCTGGACGCCGCCCGAGTCGGTCGCGACGCAGGTCGCGCCTTCGACCAGCCCGATGAACCGGGCGTAGCCGACGGGATCGACGACGCGAACGGCCGCGGTCAGTCGCTCCCAGATGCCGTAGTCGTGGAGCGCGTCGACGGTCCGCGGGTGTGCCGGGAACACGACCGGTCGCTCGAGTCGCGTCAACCCGTCGACGATCGCCTCGAGACGATCGGGGTCATCGGTGTTTTTCGCCCGGTGGACCGTCGCGAGGACGTACTCGTCGGGAACCGACGGCTCGTCGCCGCCCAGCGTCTCGAGGCGATCGCGGATCGCCAGCAGCGTGTCGTACATCACATCCCCCGGTACGGAGACGCCCTCGGTGATTCCCTCCCGCTCGAGGGTTCGCTTTGCGTCCGGGCCGGGCGCGAACAGGAGGTCGGCGGCGTGGTCGGTCAGTCGGCGGTTGACCTCCTCGGGCATCGACCGGTCATGTGAGCGCAGGCCGGCCTCGACGTGTGCGAGCGTCGCCGACGACTTGGCGGCCACGAGTGCGCCCGCCAGCGTCGAGTTCGTGTCCCCGTAGACGAGGACGACGTCGGGTGATTCGTCTTCGACGACCCCCTCGAGTGCCGTCATCATCTCCGCGGTCTGCGTCGCGTGGGGGGCCGACCCGACGCCGAGGTGGTACGCCGGCTCGGGGAGGGCGAGTTCGTCGAAAAACACCGCGGAGAGTTCGGGATCGTAGTGCTGGCCGGTGTGGACGAGGCGTTCGTCGTGGGCGTCCCGAAGCCGTCGCGAGACGGCCGCAGCCTTGACGAACTGCGGTCTGGCACCGACGACCGACACCACCTTCATTCGCCGTTCACCTCCGCGGTCCGCTCGCGGCCGGCGGACGGGCGATCGTCGGCTCGCGGGCGCGTCTCGAGTCCGTCAGCGGGCCGTCGGCGGGTCCCGACGGGGAGCGGGCCGCTCCGAGTCTGACCTCTATTCATTGTCTGTTTGACCGATTACGTCTCAGCACAGACACGGTGTTAGTAAATAGTCGCATACCGGAGAGTCCCGATCGACGACGGGTCGCGGCCGACGGAACCGAAACCGGCCGATCAGGAGCTGAAACCCCGATGTCGGCCCGTCACGGCTGTCGGAATACGGGCTCGAGGGAGGCGGACACGCGCCGACCGAACCGACGTTCCGACCCGCTCGAGGCGTCTCGCGGGACAGTCGTCTCGGTATCGGCCGGCTCCGATCCGTCGGCCCGGCGGGCGATCGATGCGAGTCGATCGGATCCGATGAGCGTTAGCGCGCCGACCACCGCGGTTGCGATCGCGATCAGTAGCTTCTGCCGTCTCATCGTCTCACTCGAGACACACGCGTTCGACCCGCCGACTGCGCTGACGACGATGCCGACTACGGGTGCGTGCCTACGAACGGTCACCGGTGCCGACACTAGTAATTATATATGTGTTTCTCCGCGGACGGGGCTCCTTGTCGCCCCGTAGTACTCACCTACCGACGATAGGATCCTGCTACCGCTCGCGTCTCGATGTCGACTGCCCCATCGACGACGAACTCGTTCGGTCTGCCCGGTCGTCCGGCCCCGATAGTGTCGTCGTGACAACAGCACCCATACCCTTTTCGGGTTCTAACACTAACGCATACCAGAACAGTCGTATGGAGATGGGTGATCTCTCGTCCGTGTTGCTCGAGCATGCTCGGGAAAAGCTCGTAGTCGTCGACGCGGCTGGCACGTACGTCTACGTCAACGAAGCCAGTACCGAGATCGTCGGCTACGAGCCGAGTCAACTCGTCGGTGACCGTGCCATCGAGTATGTTCATCCCGACGACAGAACGGCCGTTCTCGAGCAGTTCGAGGCCGTGATCGAAGCGACGGGGTCGTCGGCGACGGTTCGCTACCGACACGCGGCCGCGGACGGCGGGTGGGTGTGGCTCGAGAGTCGGTTCACGAACCCCCCAGACGAGGGCATCGAGGGCTGTGTCGTGAGTTCGCGCGACATCTCCGAGCAGGTGGCTGCGGAGCAGGAACGCCGCGACGCGGAGAGCCGCTTGCGGACGATCGCCGGTACGGTCGGCGACGTTCTCTGGATGTTCGACGGGGACTGGGAAGAGGTCCTGTTCGTCAACCCCGCGTACGAGGCCGTCTTCGGCCAGCCAGTGTCGACCCTCGAGGCCGACCCACAGGCGTTTCTCGACGTCGTCCACCCCGACGACACTCCCTGTGTCAGGGAGGCGATGAAACGGGCAGCGAGCGGCGAATCGGTCGATATCGAGTACCGGGTCAACCCCGCGGCCGACTACGGCCGCTGGGTCTGGGTCCGCTCGGAACCGATCCTCGAGGACGGCGACGTCGACCGGATCGTCGGCTTCTCCCGGGACATCACCGACCGACGACGGCGCGAACGTCAACTCGCGGTCATGGACAACCTCCTGCGACATAACCTCCGCAACGACATGTCCGTCATCCTCGGCAACGCCGAGTGCATCGCCAGCGAGGCATCGGAACCTTCCCGCGGGCGCGCGGAGATCATCCGAACGCAGGGACAGGAACTCTTAGAGAGCGCGGACAAACAGCGCGAGATCATCGAGTTGCTGACCGAGCGGTCGGTCCCGGAACCCATCGACCTCGTCCCGGTCGTCACCGACGCGGTCGACCGGATCCACGACTCGTATCCCGACGCGACGATCGAGACGAACCTGCCGGACGCGGCGACCGCCCGCGCTCTACACGAGGTCGAACTGGCAGTGATGGAACTGCTCGAGAACGCCGTTCGCCACGGCTCCGACGGGTCGACGGAGCTGTCGGTGACCGTCCGTACCCGGTCGGACGGGGTCGATATCGTGATCCGCGACGACTGCCCGCCGATTCCGGAGGTGGAGTTTCGCGTCCTGACCGGCGACTGGAAGATGGACGACGTCTATCACACCTCGGGGCTGGGGCTGTGGCTCGTTCACTGGGTCGTCGACCTCTCGGACGGCCACATCGCCTTCGAACGCGCCGAGGGGGGAAACACGGTCACCGTGTCGCTGCCGCGGGACTCATAACGGCCGACCGTCACCCCGAGTCGTGCCTGCGGTTCGCGACCGGAATCACTCCATGTAACCCAATCCTTTCAGCCGGTCTTCGACGTCGTCGAAGTCCTCGTCGACGTCGTCACCAGTATCGATCTCGGTGACCGCCGTCCGTTCGACACGGCTCGTCGCCGGCGTACTCGTCTCCGCGAAGGCGTCGAACAGGACCCGCCCGTCCGCGTTCTTCGGGACCGGCTCACCGATCCCGTGTAGCAGGGTCGGCGCGATGTCGACGACGCGAGCCCCGCGCAGGGTCGCGCCGGGGTCGATCGACGGCCCCCGACAGAGGACGATCCCCTCGCTGCGGTGACTCGCGTCGTAGGTCCCGGTGTCGCCCCGCACCTCGTCGGCCATCCCGCTGCGGGACTCGTAGACGCCCCGCCCGCCGACCACCAGGTCCGGCGAGTCGTCGTCGGTCGGGAACAGTTCGTCCCCGTCGCGGACCTCGAGCAGCGGCTCACCCGCCTCGTCGGTCACCGACTCGAGGGCGGCCCTGACGTCGGCTTTCACCTCGGGAACCTCCGCCGGCGAGACGGCGCCGCCGTCGAAGCGATCGGTGTCGTTGATATAACAGTTGCCGGTGTCGTGGACGAACGCGACGGTCCGATCGAAGTCGACGTCGTAGAGGGCGTGATCGCCGGGGATCTGCTCGGCGACGGAGTCGACCAGCCGCCGGGGCAGCGACTGGACCAGCGTCTCCTCGGTGATCCCGACGCGGCTGAGCGCCCCCGTGATGGTGTCCCGCGAGATACCGAGACTGGCGAGCGCACCGCGGGTCCCGTCGTCCTCGCGCCTGGCCAGATACCCCTCCTGCTCGAGGATCCGGTTGGCGTAGACGAGTTCCTCGATCGGGCCGAAGCCGTGGTCGGAGACGACGTAGAGATCGGCGTCGTGATCGTCGGTGTAGGCCATCATTTCCCCGAGAATTTCGTCTAACTGCTTGTAGTGTGCCAGCAGCCGATCCATCTCCCAGACGAGATGCTGGAAGCGGTCCGGTGCGGTAAAGACGAAGAAAAACAGCTGCCAGTCGTCGCCGGCCCGTTCGAGTTGTAACTCGAGGAGTTCGCGCCGATTTGTGAGCATCTCCTCGACGGCAACCTCGAACTCGTCGGGGCGGTTGGCGTACTCGGGGTAATCGAGGCTGATCTCGTAATCGGGGATCCGCGACTCGATCTCCGCGCTCAGTTCGGGCGGGTGTGTGAACTCTCGGTCCGTCGCGGGCGTCATCATCCCGGTCACCATCGAGCCGTCGATCTCGCGGGCCGGATACGTCATCGGGACGTTGCCGACGTGGGCCGGGCCGAGCTGGTCCCACAGGGCCGGCTGTGCCAGGTCCCGGCTCGTGTACATCTCGTGGCTGTACTCCGACGAGAGGTTCTGAAAACCGTATATCCCGTGTTTGTCCGGCCAGACGCCGGTCGCGATCGACGGCCACGCAAGCGGCGTCGTCGGCGGCTGGGTACTCTCGAGTGGGCCGGCGGCGCCCTCCTCGCGCATCCGGGCGAAGTTCGGGAGTTCGCCCTCGTCGCTCCATCGCTCGATGAGTCGCCACGGGACGCCGTCGAGTCCGAGTACGAACGCTCGCTCGGAAGGGGGTATAGATCCGCTCATGATTGGGTTTTGAAGTGTCTGCGACGCCTGCTATCCCGGGAATCGCTCGATGAGCGTTTTGTTATAGAGCGTGTTCAGGCAGTGTCGCGTCGACCCGGTCCCTGTTCGGTTCGGTTAACCCGGTGGCGACCGCGGCTCGTCTCGCCGTTGCGGGCTCGTCGACGGGCAACGACGCCGGTCCCGATTCCGTCGCCGGCAAGAGATCCATAACAAAGTCATCCCGTCGGAACCGTCCAGATATGAAACGCGTCCAACCGTGGTGGGATCCGTGGGCAGCGTCGTAATCTCGCTCGATGCGGAACTCGGCTGGGGGTTTCACGATCTCGTGACGCCGCCGGCCGAACGGGTCGAGGCCGGCCGTCGCGGCTGGTCGGTCATGCTCGAGTTACTCGAGGAGTTCGAAGTGCCGGCGACCTGGGCCGTCGTCGGCCATCTCATGCTGGATAGCTGTGACGGGATCCACGACGACCATCCGGCCCCGGAGGGGTGGTTCGCCCGCGAACGGGGCGAGTGGGCCGACCGCGAGGACCTGCGATACGGCCCTGACCTCGTTGCCGACGTCCTTGCGGCCGACGCCGATCACGAGTTCGCCAGCCACACCTTTTCGCACGTGTTGTTCGGTCGCCCCGAAACCGACCGGGAACTCGCGGTGGCCGAACTCGAGCGCAGTCGCGAGATCGCGGCCGACTGGAACCTATCGATCGACACCCTGGTCTATCCCCGCAACGACGTCGGCCACCGCGACGTCCTGGCCGAGCAGGGGATTACGGCCTATCGCGGGCGGTCCCCGACCCGGGACGGCGTTCGCGGCCTGTTCGACTCGACGGTCCGGGATCGATCGATGCTCGTGGAACCGGTCGTCGACGAGTACGGGCTGGTCAACGTTCCGGCCTCGCTGTTCCTGTTCGGGTTCGAAGGGGCTGCCCGTACCGTCGCCGAATCGATCTGGGCGGACCCGATGGTCGAACTGGCTCGCCGCGGTATCGACGAGGCCGCCCGCACCGACGGGCTCTTTCACATGTGGCTGCACCCGAACAACCTGACCGACGAGCGCGACGACCGACGCATGCGGGCGATCCTGTCGTATCTCGACCGCCAACGGGCCGCGACGGACCTCCGGGTCGAGACGATGGCCGACGTCGCCGATCGGGTCGCGCCCGAGTCGGGGTTTAGCGAACGGGCAACGGCGAGCTGGCAGTGAGCGGCTGAAAGGGAGCGCTACACGAAAGCTCGACGAAACGTACGACGGCGATAACAAAGCCCGCTGGCGGCCCCGTTTCGGGCAGATGACTCCACCGCTTCTGAATCGCTGGACGGACTCGAGTACGCTCTCGCTCGGTATCCTCGGCGTCGGCAACATCGGCATGGTACACCTGAAATCGGCGGCGGCGATGCCATCGGTCGAGGTCGTCGCGGCCGCCGACGCCGTCCCGGGGAACCGCGAGCGGGCGGAACGGGCCGGCGTCCCGCGGACCTACGACGATTATACGACGCTGCTCTCGGCCGAGGACGTCGACGCGGCGGTCGTCGCCCTCCCGCCCTTTCTCCACGCCGACGCCGTCGAGCGGGCCGCCGAGGCCGGCGTCGACGTCTTCGTCGAGAAGCCGCTGGCCCGCTCGACCGACGAAGCGGACCGGCTCCTCGAGACGGCACGCGAGGCCGACGTCGCCGTCGGCGTCGACCACACGCTGCGCTACCAGCCGGACATGCAGGGGGTCAAAGCGGCCTACGACGAGGGCAGCGTCGGTCACGTCCCCTACGCCTCGATCACCCGGCTCAACGACGGCCCGCTCGGCCGGCCGCCCGCCGAGGACGCCCCCGCGTCCTGGCCGCTCGACGCCGACGCGGCCGGCGGCGGCTCGCTGTTCGAACTCGGCGTCCACTGTTTCGACGTCCTCGAGTGGCTGTTCGGCGACCTCGAGGTGCGGGACGCGTCGGTGGGACGAAGCCTCGAGACCGACGTCGAGGACGCGGCAACGGTCCTCATGGCCGCCCCCGAGACGGAGACGACGATCACGCTCCACTGTGGCTCCTACCAGTGGGAGCAACTCCCCGAGGTCAACACCCGGCTGCGCCTCGAGGGCGTGACGGGGACGATCAGCAACGCCGACTACCTGCCGGCGAACTTCTACGCCGACGCGGCCAAGTCGGCGCTCTCGAACGTCGCGAGCCGATTCACGAGCGACGAACCCGACGTCTTCGGGCCGACGTTCTACCTGCAGGCCCACTACGACGCGCTGGCGGACTTCTGTGACGCGATCCGCGAGGGCGAGCGCCCGCCCGTCGACGGCGAGGCCGGCAGACGGACGCTCGCGCTGGCCGAACGGGCCTACGAACTCGCGGCCGCCGAAGCGGGCGAGACGGACGGTGAAGCGAACGAGACGGACGCAGGCGCGGACGACCGCGGGACTCCGGAGGTGACGCGATGAAAAACGAGACGGTCCGTGCGGCCCGAATCGACGACGCCGATCGCCGCGGCGGCTGGGATCCCGACGTCGACGCCCGGCTGGCCGCCCTCGAGTCGCCCGTCCGGGACGTCCTCGGCCCCGCGCTCGAGGACCTGGGCGACGCCGACCGGATCACGATCGTCCCCGACGCCCACTATCCGTTTCATCCCTCGTCGGGGACGGTGACCGACCCCGCCGTCGTCGGCGCGATCGTCGCCCGCCTCGAGGAGCGAACCGACGCCGAGATCGCCGTCGCGGGCGCGACCGACGACCGGATCGACTTCGATCGGACCGCGGCGTATCTGGGGTATCCGGCCCTGCTCGAGCGGTTCGATGCCGATCTCGTCGACCTGGCCGCTGAGTCCCGAACCGGCGGCCTCAGCGGGGTCGAGGACGAACCGGTCGCGCTCTCGATCCCGGCCCGACTCGCCGAGGACGCGGTCGTCGTCGTCCCGTCGCTGCGGCCAACCGCCGATGGGCCGGTCGCGGGCGCGATGCGGACCCTCGCCGCGCTGGTCGACTGCGACGCGGGTGCGGACCGGGCACCGGTTGCGGTCACCCGGTCGGTCGAACCGACTCTCGCCGTCCTCGACGCGACGGTCGCCTACGGCGGCGATCCGATCGCCGCGGACGCGCTGTTCGCCGGCTCGGCTCCCGCCGTCGATGCCGTCGCTACCTCCTTGCTCGGCCGCTCGCTCGAGGCCGATCCGGTGCTTTCGGCCACCCGTCGCACCGACGACCCGGTCACCGTCGACGGGGCGGGCGTCGACGTCGATCGCCTACGAGGTCGGATCAGCGACGGTGCCCTCCCGCCGTCCGACGACCCCCACCCGGCCGTCACGACCGCGTACCGACTCTACGCGGCAGTAGCCGGCGACGCCGTCCCGCCACAGCTCGAGGGGGGTCGATAACCGTGTCCGCCGACGCCCCCACTGCGGCAGTCACCGGCGCGACGGGATTTCTCGGCTCGCACCTCTGCGAGCGGCTGCTGGCGGATGGCTGGACCGTTCGTGGCCTCTGCCGGCCGACGTCGGAGCGGGGCGACCTCGCAGGCATCGACTGGCACGTCGGCGATCTCGCCAACGGGGAGACGCTGCGCGAACTCGTCGACGGCGCGGACGTGGTCTTTCACCTCGCGGGGATCGGACTCTGGAGCGCCGGCCCGGCGACGATCTGGGCGGTCAACCGCGACGGCACCGAGCGGCTCCTCGCGGCCTGTCGCGACGGTGACGTGGGTCGCGTCGTGTTCACCAGCACGGCCGGCACTCGCCGCCCGCAGGGCGACGACGAGTTCGCCGACGAGACCGACGTGGCCGAGCCGGTCGGGGCCTACCAGGCCTCGAAGGCCGCCGCGGAGGAACTGGTCGACGACTACGCCGCCGACGGCGGCGACGCCGTCACCGTCCACCCCACCTCGATCTTCGGCCCCGGCGACGGGGAGTTCACCGCACAACTGCTCGCGATGGGCGTCGAGCCGACCATGCCGGCTCACCTCCCCGGCGGGCTCAGCATCGTCGGCGTCGCCGACGTCGTCGACGGGCTGCTGGCGGCCGCGGAGCGCGGCGCGAGCGGCGACCACTACATCCTCGGCGGCGAGAACCTCACCTACGACCGCGCCGTTTCCCGGATCGCCGACGCCGTCGACGGCTCCCCCGCGCGGATCCGCGTCCCCGCGACCGCGATCCGCGCCGCCGGCCCCGTCGCCGAGGTCGTCGACGCCGTCGCCGATCGCCGGGTGTTCCCCTTCGATCGCGACATGGCCGAGATGGCGACCCAGCGGCTGTTCTACACGTCGCGCAAGGCCAGCGAGGAACTGGGCTACGAGTACCGCCCGCTCGAGGCTCACGTCCCCGAGGCGATGGAGTGGTACCGGGCGGAAGTGCAGTAGTCGTCGGAGCGATCGCGGGCCCACTGAGAAGGGGCGGCTCTCTCCCGGTTTCGATTTCTCGAAGCGCCGTTCGAACAGTTGAACCCGCAACGATCGCTCGAAGAAAGACGCGGAGCCGTCGCGGTCACTCGAGCCGGTCTGCCGCGACGCGTCGCCGCTCGCGTTCGGCCTCGGTTTCGGTCACCGTGCCCGCGACCCGCTCGTAGACCTCGAGCAGTCGGTCCGCGGTTCGATCGATGCTGACCTCGCGGGCGGCCGCGCGGCCGTTCGATCGCTCGTCGCGCTCGAGGACCGCGAGCAGTCCCTCGACGAGTTCCTCGTCGGTCGTCGCGACGACGGCGGGATCGACGCCGGCCAGCCGTTCGCGAACGTCGCCGACGTCCGTGGCGACGACGGGGAGGTTGCAGGCCAGCGCCTCCTTGACGGAGTTGGGCGAGCCCTCGCTGGCGGAGGTCAACAGGAGCGCGTCGGCGGCGTTCATGTAGTCGGCGACGGCATCGTGATCGACGCCGTGGACGGTCCGGAGCCGCACCGGTTCCTCGCGGAGGTTGTCGACCACCGACACGATCCGCTCGGCCCGCGGGTGGTTCTTGACCCCGCGAGCGGGCGGGTACGGAAAGAGAACGTCCTGTCCCTCGTCGTCCCACCCCACCCGTTCTTTCGCCCGCGCCCGCGGCTCGGGCCGGAACCGCTCGAGGTCGACCCCGTCGGGGATCACCGTACACTCCCGCCCGAGCGCCTCGCGCATGCGCTCGGACATGACGACGACCGCGTCACAGAACGGCGCGGCCGCCTTGCTGATGGGGGCGACGGGGCCATGGACGTCCGATCCCCACAGCGAGAGGACGATGGGCGTGCGAAGCCCCGCGAGCGCCAGCGGTGCCGTCAGCCCGTAGTGGGCGTGGATCAGGTCGTAGCCGGTCGCCGCCTCCCGGACGACCCGCGGGACGGTCCGGACGTAGTCGACGGGCCGCCGATCGGTGTCGGCGGCGACCTCCCCGGCCACCGACAGCGTCGTGAAGGAGACGCCGCGCTCCTCGAGTGCGGCCTGTTGCTGGGTCATGAACGGGGCGTCGGCGTACGTCGTGAGCGTGAGGACCTCCATCTCGACTGCGGGGGACGACGGTCCGGTGTCGCTTTGTTATCCGGGGCGCTCGAGCGCGTTTTCCTTCACGTACAGCGGGACGTGACGATCGCCTCCCGACCGTTCGTCTCACGCCCGTCTGTAGTAATGCGATTACAAAGCCTCGAGGGCGGCTACCCCCCGACGATGCGGATCCTCGTCCTGGCGAACACGCCGGCACACGTTCACTTGTATCGACACGCGGTCGACCGCCTCGAGCGGGCGGGCCACGACGTCCTCGTCCTCACCCGGGAGTACGCCTGTACGACCGACCTACTCGAGTTCTTCGGGATGCCCTATCGGGTCTACGGCGGCCACGAGACGGACGGCTACTCGCGGCTCGGGTTCGCCCGCGAACTGGGCGGGCAGTTCCTGACGATCGGGCTCGAGGCGCTGCGGTTCGATCCGGACGTGATCTTCGGCCGGGGGCCCTACGCGGCCTACGCCGGCACGCTCTCGCGAGCGCCGGTCGTCCTCGTCCTCGACGACGAACCCGGCGACTTCAACCATACCGTCTCACGGCCCTTCGCCGACTGCATCATCTCGCCCGCCGTGACCCGCCGCGACCTCGGCGACGCTCACTACACGTTCGACGGCTTCAAGGAATGTGCCTATCTCCACCCGGAGGTGTTCGAACCGACCGGCGACGTCCGGGAGTACCTCGATGTCGACCCCGACGAACCCTACGTCATCGTCCGGTTCAACGCGCTCGACGCGCTCCACGATACCGACCTCGAGGGGTTCCGGCCCGAGCAGCGCCGGGACCTGATCGAGCGGCTGAGCGAGTCGGCGACGGTCTTCGTCTCCGACGAGGGCGGCGAGTTGGACCTGCGGGACCTTCCAGCGCGACCGTACGACCTCCATCCCGCCCTGATCCACGACGCGATGGCCGAGGCCGAGCTGCTGGTGGCCGACACCGGGACGATGGCGACCGAGGCCGCGCTGCTTGGGACCCCGGCGTTCCGATATCGGGGCACCGACGACCACGAGTACGGCGAGTTCCGGGCACTCGAGCGGGCCGGGCTAGCCGAACAGTTCGACGCCTACGACGCGGTCCGGGACCGCTCGCTCGAGATCCTCGCCGATGACGGGGCGAGCGACCGCTGGGAGCGCCGGCGGCGGGAGTACGTCGGCAGCCTGGTGAACCTGACCGACCTGCTGGTTGCGGTCGCGGAATCCCGGGGCTCGATCGCCCGGCTTGAGGGCGAGGCAAAGCGGGCGCTCCGCCCTCGATCGCACTCCCTGTGAGGTTCCGGACACTCGTTCAGTAATAATAATGTCGTACCGACAGTCGCGAAACACTTATGACTCGCTCTGGAATAGGAGCGATCACCACCCCGTTCTATGAGCCTCTCCACCCTCCTCGGTGACCTGTTCTCCGACGCGGAGTCGGGGACGGACGCCCCCGAACCCGCTACGGAGAGCGGGGAAGACGGGTCGGTCACCGTCCTCCACGAGTGTCGAAACTGTGGAACCAACGTCTCGGCCGAGACGAGCCGTTGTCCCGCCTGTGAGAGCCAGGAGATCGTCACCTACTCCATCGAGTAGCCCTGGCTCTCCCGGCGTCGACGACGCCGCTCGAGCCGCTGCTGTTGCTCTCGACTCCCTCTCACTCCCCTTTCTCCCTCGGCGCCGCGTCGCTACGGGTCCTGCCGTGCCGGCGCTCGATTCTCGCGGCTGACAGGCTCCGCATCGCCCTCGCGGTCGGCACACGGGCGCTCGAGGTCCTCGCTCGCCGCGGCGTCGAGTCTGATCGCGGAGCCGAGCGAGACGAGGCCGAGCATGGTGGCGACGAACGACGCGAGTCCGGCGGTGAACCCGTCCCCCTCGCGAGTCGCTCGGGCGGCCGATCCGGCTAGTCCGATCAGCCCGCCGGCCAGGCCCAGTGAGCCGACGGCGTAGTGGACGACGGCCGGGTTGAACGATCGGGCGACGTACTTGGTCTTCAGCCGCCAGCAGAAACTACGCAGCAACAGCAGGGAGACGAACCGGACGAACGGCACGTAGCGGATGCTACTCTCCTCGTCGCCGTAGACGGCCGACATGGGGACGTCCGCGACCCGGCGATCGGCGACGTTGAGGTGGGTCAGGATGTGGTTGAGAAAGCCGTACCGGTCGGTGATCGCCTCGAGGTCGAGGTCCTCGATCGTCTCCCGCGAGATGGCGGTGTAGCCGTTCTGGGGGTCCCCGATCGACCAGTAGCCCGACGCGAACTTCGAGAGGCCGGTGAGGACGGCGTTGCCGAACAGGCGGAACCGCGACATCTCCGCGCGGTCCGCGGGGCTGCGCAGCCGGTTGCCCTTCGCGTAGTCGGCCTCGCCCGTGGCGACCGGGTCGACGATCCGATCGAGGATCGCGGGGTCCATCTGGCCGTCGCCGTTCATCACGGCGACGACGTCCATCCCGTCCGCGGCGGCCCGCCGGTAGCCGGTCTTGACGGCCGCCCCGTAGCCGCGGTTTGCCTCGTGGCGGATCGGGACGACCCGGCGATCGTCGCCCCCGTCGGCCACGGCGACGGCCGGATCGGCACCCTCACTCGCCGCCCGCTCGTTGAGCCGCTCGGCGACCCGCTGAATCACGCTCCAACTCTCGTCCGGCGAGGCGTCGTCGACGGCGTAGATCCGATCGACGAAGTCGGGGACGGTCTCGATGACTCGCCCGACGAACGCCGCCTCGTCGTAGGCCGTGACGACGACGCCGATCCGCTTTCCCTTATACATCGGTTCCTCCGTCGGTCGTCGCCGGCGTCGTTTCGGCGTCGCCGCCGTTCGGGTCGCCGCTCTCACGTCGCCGACCTCGAGGCGGTCGCCCGTCGCTCGAGCCCGCGAGGTCGTACTCCCGATGGTGCGTCCCCGAGAGGTCGACCGCGTCCCGGCCGTCGACGACGACCATCGGCTCGAGGGCCTCCCACGCGATTCGGTCGAACGCGGCGTGGGGCGTGACGACCACCGCGGCGTCGAACCCCTCGCCACGTAGTTCGTCGATCTCGACGGGCCGCGCGCCGTAGTCGACCGGATCGACGAGCGGGTCGACGCCCGCGACGTCGGTCCCGAACTCGTCCAGCGCGTCGATGACTCCCAGCGCGGGCGAGGCGCGGGTCTCCTCGACGCCGGGCCGATACGTGATCCCGAGGACGACGACCGACGCGTCCGCGAGATCGATGCCGTCGCGGGCGAGTTCCCGCTCGAGGCGCTCGACGACGGTCGCGGGCATCCCGTCGTTGACCCGGCGGGCCGTCTCCGTCACGGCCATGGACTCGTCGGTCCGACCGAGCAGGAAGTGCGGGTAGTAGGGGATGCAGTGGCCGCCGACGCCCGGCCCGGGGTCGTGGAGCTGGCACATCGGCAGGTCGTTGGCGGTGTCGATCGCCTCGCGCACCGAGATCTCGAGTTCGTCCGCGAGCAGGCCGAGTTCGTTGGCCAGCCCGATGTTGACGTCGCGGTAGATCCCCTCGAAGACCTTGACCGCCTCCGCGGTCGTCGCGTCGGAGACGGGGTGGACCGCGTTCTCCGAGAGTTCGTCGTAGACGACGGTCGCGGCCCGCGTGCTCTCGGCGTCGACCCCGCCGACGACCTTGGGATACTGGCCGCGGATGTCCCGCAGGGCGGTCCCCGATGACGTCCGCTCCGGACAGAACGCCAGTCCGAACTCGTCGGGCGCGAGGCCGCTTTCGTTCGCGAGATGGGGCCGGAGGACGTCGCGGCAGGTCCCCGGCGGCAGCGTCGACTCGGCGATCACGAGATCGCCGGGGGCCAGTCCGGCCGCGATGTCGTCGGCGACCGACTCGACGGTCGTCAGGTCGGGCTCGTTCTCCGCGTCCAGCAGCGTCGGCACGATGATCACGTGGATCCGCGCCGCCGCGGCCGCCGCCTCGCCGTCGGTCGTCGCCGCGAGCCGCCCGGCCGCGACCTGCTCGGCCACCAGCTCGTCGAGGCCGGGCTCGCCGACGACGTGGCTCTCGCCGTCGACGACCGACTCGACCACGTCGGGATCGACGTCGACGCCGGTGACGTTCCCCGTCGTCTCGGCGTAAACCCCCGCCAGCGGCAGCCCCATTTTGCCCAGCCCGTAGACGGCGACGGGAACCTCGCCGTCCGTCAACCGTTCGCGCTGACGGTCCGGGGACAGCTGCGAACCGTAGAGCCCCTCGACGGTCGCCCCGGCTCCATCGTCGCGTTCGTCGTTCGATCCCGCGACCATCAGGCTTCCACCTCCCGGTCCTGGGGGAGCTCGTCGTCGGATTCGTCGGACGGCCCCGCAGCGAGCCGGTCGATCAACTGGACCGTCTCGAGGGCCGCGATCCCGTCGTCGGCGGTGACTTCCGGCACCGATCCGGTCCGGACGGCGTCGAGAAACGACTCGAGTTCGTACCGGAGCGGCTCGCCGTTGTCGACGTGGGGCCGTTCGACGACGCTCTCGTGGCGGTAGCGGGGCTGGCCGTCGTCGGCGAGGTACTCGGGGTAGGAGTCGCGATGGATCAACACCGACTGCTCGAGGTAGTCGACCTCGACGAGACACTCGCGGGCGGTGACGGTCAGTTTCCGCACCTTCTTCTGGGTGACGCGGCTCGCGGTCACGGTGGCGATGGCGTCGCCGTACTCGAGCGTCGCGGTGGCGTAGCGGCCGTTCTCGGTCCCCATCGCGGCGACCGATCGGGGCCGTTCGCCAAGCAGCGCGCCGACGATGTCGACGTCGTGGACCATCAGATCGAAGACGACGTTGTCCGTCGCCGTCCGGTCGATCGGTGGCCCGAGCCGCTCGGCCTCGACGCTGATCACGTCCAGATCGTCGATCAGGTCCGAAAGCGTCCGGACGGCCGGGTTGAACCGCTCGATGTGGCCCACCTGGAGGACCAGCCCGGCCTCGCGAGCCTGCTCGGCGAGGCGCTGGCCCTGCTCGACGGTCTCGGCGATCGGCTTCTCGACGAGGACGTCGACCCCGGCCTCGAGACACGTCGAGACCGTCTCGTAATGCACGTGGGTCGGCACCGCCACCGTCACGGCGTCACAGCGCTCGCAAAGCGTCTCGAGGTCGACCGCCTCCGTTCCGTACTCGGCGGCGACGCGGCGGGCGACCTCGTCGTCGTGATCGGTGACGCCGGCCAGTTCGACGCCCGGGAGTTCGTCGTAGACCCGTGCGTGGTTCTCGCCCATGGAGCCGACGCCGACGACGCCGGCGCGGAGCTGTTCCTCGGTCGTCGCGTTCGCTCGATCGTCTGTACTCATTGGGTCGTGAAATGGTCGCGGACTGCTTCGACGACGGTCCGCCTGTCGCGTTCCGAGAGGGTCGGGTGGACGGGCAGGGACAGCACCTCGTCGGCCGCCCGTTCGGCCACCGGGAACTTGGCCGCGGCCGAACTCACCGTCTCGTAGGCCGGCTGGCGGTGGATCGGCGTCTCGTAATAGATCCCCGTTCCCACGTCGCGGTCCTCGAGGGTCGCCGCGAGGGCGTCCCGGTCGTGGGTCCGGACGGTGTACTGGTGGTAGACGTGGCGGTAGCCGGCCGGCTCCGTCGGCGTTTCGACCGGCAGCTCGGCCAGTGCCTCGTCGTAGACGGCGGCGTTCTCGCGGCGCGCTCGATTGCGTTCGGCGAGCCGATCGAGTTGCGCGCGGCCGATCGCCGCCTCGAGGCTGGTCATCCGGTAGTTGTGTCCCAGTTCGACGTGATCGTAGCCACCGGTCCCACCGACGTCGCGCCCGTGGTTGACGTAGCTCGCGGCGCGCTCGGCGACGTCGTCGCGGTCGGTGACGATCATCCCGCCTTCGGCAGTGGTCATGTTCTTGGTGGGATAAAACGAGAAGCAGGCGGCGTCGCCGAAGCCGCCGACTCGGGTGCCATCGACGGCCGCGCCGTGGGCCTGACAGGCGTCCTCGAGGACGAACAGGTCGTGGTCGTTAGCGATCTCACAGAGAGCCGCCATGTCGGCGGGCAGCCCGTAGAGGTGGACCGGCAGGAGGCCAACGACGTCGTCGCGCTCCCGGAGGACGCGCCGCACGTCGGCCGGGTCCAGCGTGTACGTCTCGGGATCGATGTCGGCGAAGACCGGTTTGCCGCCGGCCAACCGGACGGCGTTTGCACTCGCGACGAAGGAAAACGGCGAGGTGATCACCGCCTCGCCATCCGCGAGACCGATCGCCTCGAGGGCGGCGTGCAGCGCGGTCGTGCCGTTCGAGGTCGCGACTCCGGCATCGGTCCCACAGTAGGCGGCGAACTCGTCCTCGAAGGCCCTGACCTCCGGTCCGTCGGCGAGGCGGCCGTCCGCGAGGAGCGACTCGACCCGCTCGAGGGCCGCCTCACTCAGTTCCGGATCGGCGATCGGGACGGGGCCGGCACCGGGGTCGACCTCGGTTGCCGCGGTCTCGTCCGACCCGGCCGTTCCCTCGAGGCCGCCGTCGGGCTCGGCGTTCGTTTCGGTGTCGGTCATGCGAGCCGGTTCTCCCCCTCGAGCGGGTCCGGTAGCGGTCGCACCGTCGCCGGCGATCCGACGGCCAGTCGCCCGGCCGGTACGTCCTCCGTGACGACGGCCCCGGCCGCGACGAAGGCGTTCTCGCCGATCGTCACGCCGGGCAGGACGGTCGCGTTCGCGCCGACCGACGCGCCGTCCTCGATCGTCGGCCCCTCGAGCCCGTCGTCGGTCCGGATCGGGTACTCGTCGTTGGTGAGGACGGCACCCGGCCCGACGAAGACGTTGGAGCCGATCGTCGTCTCGGTCGGGACGTAGACGTTCGTCTGGAGGCTGACGTGGGAGCCGATCGTCGTCTCGCCGTCGATGACGGTCTTGGTCCCGACGAGGACGTCGTCGCCGATCGTCGTCCCCTCGCGGACCAGCACGTCGTGGCCCGTCGCGAACCCGTCGCCGACCCGAACGTCGCCGTAGACGATCGAGCCGGCCCTGATCGTCGCGTCGTCGCCGAGCCGGGTCGGCTCGTCGAACTCGCCGTAGCCGACCGTCGCGTCGTCGTCGATCGTACAGCTGTCGCCGCGGACGACCTCGCGTACCGTCTCGCTCATCGTCCACCTCGAGTGCGGTCGGGCGCGGGCCGACGCTCGCTTGTGCGAGCGCGGTCACGCGCGGTCCGCGTTCGAGCCGCCGTTCGTCGTCGGTCGTGTAGTCGTTCCATAGTGAATCGATACCCGCGTGGGCAGTCGTGCTGACACACCCGGTAACGAGGCTTTGTTATCCCTGCCTTGAGCGGCCCGTAGCCGGGAACTACAGCGTCGCTGTCGGTCGCTTCCGTCGCTCGCTGGGGCTGCCGTCGTGACCGTGATCCGAGGGTACGGCCTCCGCTGAATCGACGAAACGTCGGTATTAGCGTCTGTCACGGACGCTAACTGGTATAATTCGCTTTCGGACGGGTAGCCCGGCGATAGTAAAGTGTCAATCGCTGTCACTCGAGGCTGTGAGCTATCCGAATACACCCGTCGGATCGGAACGGGACCCACTGGGACACGACGAGGGCACACATGGCTGAGAGCAACCTCACGCAGGCCGAACTGTTCGACGTCTTCAGCAACGCACGCAGACGACACGCAGTCCAGTATCTCAAACGCACCGGCGGCGCCTGCGACCTCGCACCGCTCGTCGAACAGGTCGCCGCCTGGGAGAACGATACCGACCCCGACGACGTCACCCGGACCCAGCGCCGCCGGGTCTACATCTCGCTGTATCAGACCCACCTCCCCATGCTCGAGGACCACGGTATCGTCGACTGGGATCCCGACGGCCACCGGATCGAACTGCTGCCAAGCGAAGAACGGTTCGACCCGTATCTGGATCGCCACCTCGAGGACGAGCGGCCGTGGCAGTACTGCTACGGGGCCGTGACGGCCGTCGGCGCGATCGGCATCGTCCTGTCGGCACTCGCCGTCGGCCCGCTGACGACGGCCGTCGCGCCGGTCGTCGCGGCGGGGCTCTGTCTCGTCGTTCTCGCGCTCGCAGCGGCACAGCACGTGTCACACCGGTCCGATCTCCGCCGTTCGATCGGGTTGGCGGGCCGGTAATTCGGCCGCCGTGTCTCCAGTCGCAGCCCGAACGCGATCGCTCCTCACCGGAGTAACTCCTCTCGGCTCCCGCGCCACTGATACGATTCACACACCGATCACGAGGTCGTCGTGTAATCTGGTGGACAGTGATTCAGTGGCGACGGGATCGGTCGACGAGCCGTCCAACGCGAACAGTTCCGCCCGTCGTGAGCGATCGCATCCCTGGGCACGGCTTCCCAGCTCCGATCTCACGGTAGCAACAGTGGGTTGAGACGGGCTCGAGCGAGGGCCGAGTTATCCGCCGGTGACCGTCACCCAGAAGTGCGTACTCTCGGCCGCGTTTTCGTTCGTCGGCGTCGACGGTGGGTCGTCCTCGTAGAGCAACACGCTGATCCGAACCGTCTCACCGGCGTCTGCCGTCGGCGCGATCGCTCGCTCGCCGCTTTCCGTCTCCCCCGCCGGGACGGTCGTCTCGATCCGCCGTAGCTCCGTCCGCTCGACGACCTCACCGTCCTCGAGGACCTGTTGTTGGACGACCGCCGTGTACGTCCGGTCCTCGCCCTCCCGGTTCTCGATCTCGACGACGACCGGGACCGACTCGCCCGCCTCGACCTCGCTCGGGAGATCCGCCACGATCTCCCCGTCCGCGGTTTCGTTGTACAGCGCGAGTTCGGTGAAGCCGCCGCCCGAGACGGGAAACAGGAAACCGACGAGCAACGCACCGACGGCCGTTCCGATCGCCACGACCAACACCACCGTCGACACCGTCGCCGCTGCCCGGCCGTTCCGACGGAGCCGCTCGAGGCCGGCCAACGGCGACACGGTAAACCGCTGTGGTGCCGGCGTCCGAAGCCGTCGAACCACGCCGAGTTGGGCCAGGCAGACGGCGATGCCGGCCAGCCCCACCGCCACGGAGGTCGTGGTCAACCCCCACGACGTGACCGCCAACACCAGCACGACAAGCGGCGCGATCGTCAGCGACAGGACGAACGCCAGCCCGAGCCGTTCTATGGCATCGATCCCGCGGGGGCGAGCGTCGGCGGCCGTCGCCGCCGTCTCGCGGTCCTCGCGCTTGTCGGCCGGGAACAGAACCGCTCCCAGCCCGTAGCCCGGCAGGAACAGGGCGAGCGGCAGCGTCGCCAGTAGTCGAAGGCCCTCGTTCCCGCTTTCGCCCGTTACGAGCAGGTACGCGACGACCGCGCCGATCGAGACGGCGGCGAGATCGAACGGGTAGCGGCGAACGAACCCGAACCGCGTCCAGCTACTCGTTCGATGACTCATCGGTCCACCGCCGTCGGCGCGTTCGGTCTCCGTTCGGACGATCCGGATGCCATGCTCCTCCGATCGGTATACGCTGTCGTTCTTTGTTATGACCGTATTATCGAAGAAAATGTGTGCCGTACAACGCGGATCGAGGCCGCTACTGGCCGTCCTCGAGCGATCGGCCTGTCCATGTGCAGTCGGTGTCGGGTACACGGCGGTCGGCGACCACGAACGACGGGCGACGGCCGCGGACCGACGATCGGATTGGCGGCCGTTCAGAAATCGACGTACTGCGATTCCCACTCCCGACGCTCTTGGATCTGCTCTCGACCGGCCTCGGTGATCGCATAATAGTTCGTTCGTCTGTCGAGCTGTCCCTTCTCGACCAACTCCTTGTTGACGAGCGTGTCCAGGTTCGGATACAGCCGCCCGTGATTGATCTCCGAACTGTAGTACTTCTCGACTTCGTCCTTGACGGTCTGGCCCGACGGACGGTCGGCACCTGCGATCACGTACAGCAGGTCGCGCTGGAAGCCGGTCAGATCGTGCATTGCTCAATCACACTGACCGTTCCAGTGAACGGATATTTGTTATCCGTATCATACAGCCACCGTTCTCCGACTTCACCCCGTATTACCGGCAGAAACGATAGTATCACTTAACTATCAATCGCTCCTGATGGTGTGTTCGACCGACCGCTCGCACCCACGCTCGCTCGAGTCGGTCGGTCCCGATCGCGGCCGCGGCGTCACTCTCGGTCCGACAGGTCCGGCTCGTTCGGTTCCGAAACCGCGACCTCGATCCCGTCGGCGTCGATCCGAACCCGAAGGCTGTCGACGGTCGCCTCGTAGGCGGTGGTATGGGAGCCGTCGTCCTCGAACCGCACACACTCCGCGATGAGGTCGCTCTCGAGGAGGTTGTTGATCCGGCGATAGACGGTCGCCGACGAGCTGTCGGTCCGCTCGGTCAGTTCCTTGGCCGTCTTCGGCCCCTCGCTGGTCGCGACGAGGATCGTCCGGGCACAGTCGTCCCCGAGGACGTCCAGCTGGGTCGCAGGGTTGGTCGTCGATTCAGTTCGCGTGTCACTTGCTTGTGTTGACATAGTGGGAGTCACCGAATGGGATGGATCTGGTCCGTTCGCTCTTCGTGAGAGGTGGCGATTCGAGAGAGGTCACAGGGGGGCAGCCACTGTCGGGGGGTCCACCGATACATTCCGGCACGAGGATCGGTAAGCCATAGTGGTATTTTATAACGATGTACCTTATGCGCGTTTGGCACGTCCTTCGACAACGTAAGATCGTATTTCGGCCCGGAAACGACTTGTTTCGAGCGGCGACCGGCCGGCACAATCTCTCGTTTGAAAGCCGACACAGCGCCAAGACGACTGAATTCGGGTTGAGGTCGGTCGACCGGATAGTTCCGGAACGGCGAATTTGAGCCGCTGCAGCCGTTTTGGCGGGCAGCAATCGGCTATTTCCCGCGTTCGGGGGTCGCGTCATCGGTGAACGGTCGGCGTCCTTTATTCTCGTTTGCCCCCCTCGATACGATGATGCCCGGACGGGTATCGCGGGACATCGGCGGTGTTACCGTTGCTTTCGGTCCGGCCCGAACTCGGTTCCGCACGACGGTCCCACGCCCGTCCGAGTACACCCCCCCCCACCACCCATGAACGCCCACAAACACGACTGGAAGCCCATGGAATCGTCGACAGCCGGCGCTCGCTGTCGAAACTGCGGGACACACGTCACACAGCAGTTCGCTCGCGTCTTCGGCGATAACGGCGACGTCGTCCACGGCTGTCCGTCCTGTACGACCTATCGCGAGATGCAGTCCGGCGGCCACCTCCCTGGCGACTGACCCTGGCTGGTCCGAGTCGACCGACGACACTGACAGCCGTTTCAGCTTCTCCGAGACGAACCGCTGACCGCCAGCGTCGGCCGACGCGATCCACTGTTGTACCCGCTCCCTACCCCGGCACCCGATCCTCGCCGGCTCGCGGCTCTGGCCGGCGACCCCCGTAACCTGCAAAAGTTAAAGTCGCTGGTGTCGGAACTAGCGGGATATGGTCACTGGTGGTGGATCGCCCCTCGAGAATCGGCTCCCCTTCTCCCTGATCGATGTCAGTTCAAACGAACCGAGCTGACCCGTTGGCGGAGAGCGAAGTGTTTCACATCCTCGGCAACGACAGGCGACGAGCGATCGTCCAGTTGCTCGCCGAGGACGGCGGACAGATCGACGTCTCCGATGTCGCGACCGAAATCGCCGCGACCGAATCCGACACGACCCCGGTCCCGAACAACCTCTACAAGAGCGTCTACGTCTCCCTCCAACAGACCCATCTCCCCCAACTCGAGGAAGACGACGTGATCGAGTACGACTCCGACGCGAAGACGATCCAGCCCGGCCGGCACTTCGCCGAGGTCCTGCAGTACGTCGACGGTCACGCCGACGACCACTCTCGAGTCCTGCAGTTACACCTCGGCTGTTGTCTCCTCGGGCTCGCGATCATCGCGCTGGTCGGGCTCGGCCTTCCGGTGGTTTCGGCCCTCGATCCGGTCCTCTCGAGCGTGCTGGTGTTGCTCGTCGTCGGCGCGAGCAGTCTCTATCAACTGCTCGCCTGAGGACGATTGACGCCGCTCTCCGGTTCGAGTACTGTCACAGGCGACCGCCCTGACCGGCCGGTCACTCGAGCCGTCGGTTCAAAATGAGAAAGCGCGCTGTCCGTTGGGGAACTCTCCTTACGCGCCGACGAGTGCGGTTTCTTCGTCGGTGTCGTTCTCGAGACCGTCGTCGGTCCCGTTGTCCGCAGTTTCGTTGTCGACGGTGTCGTTCTCGAGACCGTCGTCGGTCCCGTTGTCCGCAGTTTCGTTGTCGACGGTGTCGTTCTCGAGGCCGTCGTCGCCATCCTCGAGTTCGGTGTCGTCGGTCGCCTCGGTCAGCTCGAGGGTCGCGACTTCACCGGCCTCATCGGTCAGAATCATGTGGATGTAATCGCCGGCCGCGAGGTCGCTCGTGTCGACCTCGAACTCGACGTCGTCGCTCTCGTCGCCCTCGAGCGTGACGTTCTGCTCGTCGACGAGGTCACCGTCGAGACGGAACTGTGCCGTCTCGGTGCGTTCCTCGTCGCTCGGGTTCTCGATCGTCGCCGTCACGGTGATCGTCTCACCGACTTCGGCGCTCGCGGGCGCATCGAGGTTGCTGACCTCGAAGGACTCCGCCGGTTCCGTCTCGTTGTCTATCGGCTCCTCTTCGGTTTCGTTGTCGGTCGGCTCGTCCTCGATCGGCTCGAGGCCGTCGTCAGTTTCGTTGTCCTCGGTTTCGTTGTCCTCAGTCGGCTCGTCTTCGATCGGCTCAAGGCCGTCGTCAGTTTCGTTGTCCTCGGTTTCGTTGTCCTCAGTCGGCTCGTCCTCGATCGGCTCGAGGCCGTCGTCGGTTTCGTTGTCCTCGGTTTCGTTATCGACCGGTTCGTCCTCGATCGGCTCGAGGTCGTCGTCGGTTTCGTTGTCCTCAGTCGGTTCCTCTTCGACCGGTTCCTCGTCCTCAACCGGTTCTTCCTCGACGGGCTGTTCGTCCATGCCGCCGAGGTTGACGTACACGGTGGCCTCTTCGATGGTCACCTGGATCTGGTCGCCCTGCTGGTCACCATCGTCCGCGACGGCCCCATCGTCACCGTTATCGACACCGTCCGCAGCGTCGTCGGTGCCGGCTTCGGTGTCGTCAGTCTCGGTGTCGAGATCATCGTCGGCTCCGTCGCCCTGCGAGGGGGCTTCGGACGCGCTCTGGATCTCGATGTTCTCGACGTCGACGATGATCGTCACCTGCTCGAGGGAGATGTCGCCGTCACCGAGCAGTCCGGCGACGTCCGCAACAGTTCCGTCGTCCGTCGCGTCCGACTCGGTTTCGTCGTCGACGCCGTCATCGGTCTCGAGAGCGTCGTCGTCAGTGTCCGTCTCGTTTTCGTCGACGGTCGCTCCGTCGTCGGCCTGCTCGTCTCCGGCGTCCGTCTCGCCGTTCATCTCGAGACCGTCACCGTTCTCGCTGACGATGACGGTGAGCTGTTCGATCACGACGTTGATCGTTAGCCCGTCGTCCATCGCCGGTTCGTCTACGACGTCCTCGTCTTCGTCAGCCGGTTCATCGACGACGGTTTCGTTATCTTCTTCGGCTGGTTCGTCGTCAACGACGGTTTCGTTATCTTCTTCGGCTGGTTCGTCGTCAACGACGGTTTCGTTATCCTCTTCGACCGGTTCATCGTCGACGACAGTTTCGTTGTCCTCTTCGACCGGTTCGCCATCGCCGACGGTTTCGTTGTCCTCTTCGACCGGTTCATCGTCGACGACAGTTTCGTTGTCCTCTTCGACCGGTTCGTCGTCGACGACGGTTTCGTTGTCCTCTTCAGCCGGTTCCTCGGCAACGGGCTCCTCGTCGGCCGCGCCGACGGAGACCACTGCGTCGTCGGTCACCGGCTCGTCGTCGGCCGTGAGGTACGGCCCGTCGGCCGCACCCTCACTCTCGACGAAATCGTATCCCTCGTTGTCGTTCGTATCCCGATGCGGCATCGCGATCAGGGTCTCGTCCTCCTCGAGCGGTTCGTCGAGGGTGACTTCGACCTGTTCGTGGGTCCCCGCCTCGAGATACGCGGAGGTGCCGATGACGCTCTCGAAGACGTCTCCGACCAGCAGGCTGCTGTCGTGGATCGTCACGAAGCCGCCGCTCGCGAGCGTGACGTTCTCGACCACGACCGTCTGCCCGTCGGTCTCCTGGTCTTCAAACGTCACGTACGCGGACTGTTGGCCGGCCGCGTCTTCCTCGAGGCCGGTTTCGTTGTCCGCCATCTCTCCATCGTCGTCACCGACTGCCGTCTCGTCTTCGTCGGCAACTGTCTCGTCTGTCGTTGATTCGTCGCCATCTGTCTCGTTCGCCGAGTCGTATTCGCCGTCGCTGGCAGTGTCACCCGAATCGACGGCCCCAGAGCCCGAAGCTGCTGTGACCATCGCCCCGCCGGAGCAAACTACCATCAGCGCGGTGAGTACGACCAGTACCTGTTTGCGTGCGTTCATGGTTGCCGTAATGGCATCCGTCACGTCGTGGCTTCGGCGGATAAACCGGCAGAACCATTACGCTGAGAAATCGGAAACTACGGCCCAACAGTGGCGAATTCAGTCTCTCGTTCTGATTCCGAAATCAACGATTGCTGATAGGAACGGTGGCCGCGCTAGTCATCGCCGGCCTGTTCGGGCGATTTCGACGCGGTCGGTTCGTGTCCGGGAAGACAAACGAGGTTCTCCCGACCGAGGCGCAGTTTCGTGATCTGGCCGTCCTCCTCGAGATCGGCGAGCAGCCGACTGACCTTCGCTTTCGACCAGTCGACGGAGTCGACGATGTTCGATTGCTTCATTCGACCCCCATTGTCCCGGAGCAACTGTCGGACCCGCTCTCGGTCGGTGACGAACTCCTCCCGATCGGGCTCCGTCTCGTGACCGGTCTCTGGACCGTCGTATCGGTTCCGAGCGACGAGTACGCCACCGAGCAGTGCGAGTGCAACCATCCCGACGAGAGCCGCAAGGTGTGCGTTTCCCTCTAGTTGGAGCGGTTCAGCGGCTCGCGAAACCTCGGGTCGGAACCCGAACCCGACCGTCGTCGCAACCGCCCCGTTGGTCGACGATTCGAACGCATCGACGACCGCGGACGCCCGTCGTCGGATAGTCATGCCCCCCGAGATGCTGTATTTCGATGGTTCATGTCCGATACCCTCGTGACCGTCTCACAAGTCGTTTTTTATAACCCATATGCTGTTAGTCGCGTCGGTGTCTCTCATGTCGACCGAACGGTCCGTGCGTTCGACCGGTTCCGGTCGGACGTCTCATCGGTGATCGGCTTCTCCCGGTGGCTGGCGGGCGTCAGTCCTGTCGGTGCCGGGTTCCGGTTGACACTCCCTAGTCATGATATGGCCACTCGTTGCTCGACGGGAGGAATAAACCGGCCCGGACGTTTCGATCGGTTAGCCCGGATTCGCTCCGGATTCAGACGGTAATCCGATACTGGCGTGACTCTCCGTGGAACGAACACGGTCGGTAGTCACTCGAGATCGCCGGCAAGACGACGCCACATCGGTCAGTTCGGACGGCCGCGTTCTCCCGCGAGCGGCCCGTCGATGGCATCGCCAGGGAGAGCTATCGAACACCGGGTCACTCGCCGGGTAGTTCGACCGCCTTCTCGGGATCTCCGCGGGTCGGGACGCCCGTATCGCGTTCGACCAGCGATCGGATCCCCGACTCGAGGCCCACTCGTGCCTCGAACCCGAGTTCGCGGGCTGTTTTCGTGGTGTCGGCACCGCTGTGTCTGATATCGCCGGGGCGGGGCTCGCGGTGGACGATCGACGAGGACGAGCCGGTGGCGTCCCGAACGGTTTCGGCGAGTTCCCGGATCGTCGTCCGCTCGCCCGTGCCGATATTGTAGGCCTCGCCGACGGCGTCGGTTACAGCCGCTCGCAGGTTCGCGCGAACGATGTCGCTGACGTGGACGAAATCGCGGCTCTGCTGGCCGTCGCCCTCGATCGTAATCGGCTCGTCGGCGCGGGCCTGCTCGAGGAACGTCGAAATGACGCCGCTGTAAGGGCCCTGCTGGCGCGGCCCGTAGACGTTGAAGTACCGCAGGGCGACGGTCGGGAGGTCGTACAGCTCCGCGTAGAGGCGGGCGTACTCGTCGAGCGCGAGTTTCTGGACGCCATAGGGAGAAGTCGGATCGGTCGGTGCCGCCTCCGAGACGGGCAACTCCGCTGGGTGGCCGTACACCGCGGCGCTCGAGGCGACGACGACCCGCGCGTCCTCCTGGCGAGCCTGCTCTAAGACCAGCAGTCCGGCCTCGAGGTTCGTCCGGTTGCTCTGTCGGGGGTTATCGACGCTCTGGGTGACGCTAACGACGGCGGCGTGGTGGAAGATGACGTCGACGCCGCGGGCGGCCTCCTGTAGGGCGATCGGATCCCCCACGTCGCCCACGATCACCGTCGCGTCGTCGGGCAGGTGGGCCGGATCGCCGGTCGAGAAGTCGTCGAGGACTCGTACCTCGTTGTGTGGCACCAGAGCGTCGACGAGGTGGCTGCCGATGAAGCCGGCACCGCCGGTCACGAGTACCGTGCTGTCGCGGATCGCTGGGGAGTCCATCCCCTGAAGCGACCGGATCCTCGCTGTTTAGTATCGCGCTCGTACCCCTGCCGATTCGGCGACCGCTCGAGCGGAAGGCAGTGCTTACGGGACCCGATCGATGGTTTCCGTGGACGATCTGCCGGCACTCGAGCGGAGACACAGCGCGGTTCCGGCAGAAGAAGTGACGGATGGGATACACTTTTGGCCAACAGGTACCTCGGTTCGGGTATGCTCCGAACTGCCCTGTCGCGGCTCCGCGAGTGGATCGCCGTCGACGACCCCGAAGAGCGCATCGAGGGGTCGGGCGAGGCGATCGTCTCGCCCCAGCACAGGCGATGCCGGGACGCCGAACAGGCGCTCGAGGAACTGCCCGACGACGCCCGGGACGAAAACCGCTAACTCGACCGCTCAGTCGCTCCGACTCGACGACCCGTTTGGGGAAGCTATATGCGCCGCCCTCGGCAACCCCCGGGCAATGACCGTCGATCTCGTCGTGCGCAACTGTACCGTCGTCACGCCCGCCGGGCGGACGCCCGACGCGGGCGTCGCCGTCGAGGACGGAGAGATCGTCGCCGTCGGGCGAAGCGACCGGCTCCCCGACGCCGACCGCGTCCTCGACGCCGAGGGCAACGTCCTCGTGCCGGGTATCGTCGACGGCCACATCCACAACCGCGAGCCCGGCCTCGAGTACAAGGAAGACTGGGAGTCCGCGACGCGGGCCGCGGCCGCCGGCGGCGTGACGACCGTCGTCGGGATGCCCAATACGGACCCGGTCATCGACCGACCCGACCACCTCGAGTTGAAGTTCGAACGCGGCGAGGCCTCGGCTCACGTCGACTTCCAGAGCTACGCGGTCGTCACGTCGGAAAACCTCGATCTCATCCCCGACATCGACGAGGCCGGCGCGCTCGGGTTCAAGATCTTCCTCGGCTCGACGGTCGGGGACGTCCCGCCGCCGAACGACGGCGAGATCATAGAGGCGATGGAGAAGATCCAGGAGACCGGCAAGCGCCTGGGCTTTCACGAGGAGAACGGCGAGATCATCGACCACTACACCGAGAAGTTCCAGGCCGAGGGCCGAAACGAGCCGATCGATCACTCCCACTCCCGGCCCGTGATCGCCGAACGCGAGGCCGTCGAGCGGATGATCACCTTCGCCGAGGAGACGGGCGCGAAGATCCACATGTTCCACGTTTCCTCCGGGTCGGCCGCCGAGGCCGTCGCCCGCGGCAAGGACCGCGGCGTCGACGTCACCGCCGAGACGACGCCACACTACCTCTGGTTCACCGAGGACGTCATGCGCGAGAAGGGCAACCCGGCCCGCATCCAGCCGCCGATCCGAAACGCCGCGGAACGCGAGCAACTCTGGCGGGTCGGGATCGACGACGGCGCGATCGACTCCATCGCCACCGACCACGCGCCCCATACCCCCGAGGAGAAGAAGGTCGACGATCCGTTCGGCAATACGTGGGAGGCGATCTCGGGCTTCGTCGGCCTCGAGACCGAAATCCCGGTCATGCTCACGTTCGTCGATCAGGGCCGACTCACGATGGAGGAGTGGGTCCGCCGCCACTCGACCCGGCCCGCTCAGATCTGGGGGATGTACCCCCGGAAGGGGTCGCTGCAGGTCGGCACCGACGCCGACTTCACGATCGTCGATCCCGACCGGGAATGGACGCTCGAGGACGCCGACGAACTCCACTCCAAAAACTGCGTCACGCCGTTTATCGGCGAGTCCTTCACCGGGAAAGCGGTCGCGACGGTCGTCCGCGGCGAGATCGTCGCCGAGGACGGCAACGTCGTCGGTGAGTCGGGGTACGGCACCCGTGTCGACGTCGATACCTGAGTGAGGCGGCGTCCTCTGTCCCTCGACGATCGTCGAAGTCGAATTGGCCGTTTCCCGTGACAATTCTCAGTGCCTGAAAGTAGCAACCTGTTTATATTCCCGTTTCGGCCTTCCGATGCCGACAGGGACCCCGCTATGACCGATTCAGACTCTCAGACGGACGCAGGCGACGAAACGGATGGTACGGACAAGACGGAACAGCTTCGGTCGCTGTATCTCTCCGTGACCGACGGCGACGCCGAGCCGGTCGTCGAGACACAACGGGAGGGCTCCGACCGCCGAGAAATCGACGAAGCGCGGGCCGACGAAGCCGTCGGACCGGCCGAACTCCACGGGCTCGACGACGCGATCGACGACCCCGAACCCGCCGACTGACTCTCCCTTACTCGAGGTCCGCACCGACCGCGTCCTCGACCGACGAGAAGCCGTCGCGCTCGAGCAACGCGGCCAGGCCGCGGTTGATCCGCTTTGCGGTCGAGGGGCCCTGATAGACGAAGCCGGTATACAACTGGACCAGCGAGGCACCGGCCCGGATCTTCTCGTAGGCGCTCTCGGCGGAATCGACGCCGCCGACGCCGACGATCGGCAGGTCGCCGTCGGTGTACTCGGCGAGCGACCGAATGACGGCCGTCGAGCGGTCCGTGATCGGCTTGCCGCTGAGCCCGCCCCACTCCTCCTGCCGGGGCGACTCGAGTCCCTCGCGGCTCGTCGAGGTGTTGGTCGCGACGATGCCGTCGAGGCCGAACTCCTGAACGATGTCGACGAGATCGAGGATCGACTCCTCGGGCTCGTCGGGACCGATCTTCACCAGTATCGGGACGTCGCGGCCGTTCTCGGCCTCGAGGGTCTCGAAGATCGCCCGCAGATGCTCGGGCGATCCCTCGTCGAACTCGTCGGGCGTGTTCGGACAGGAGACGTTGACCACGACGTAGTCGGCAAAGGGCGAGAGCCGGTCGAAGACCCGGCGGTAGTCCTCGATCGCCTCGCGCTCGCTCGAGGAGTTCATTTTGCCGACGTTCACGCCGAGCGGAATCCCGGGCGTGCCGTCTGCCTCGAGCCGCGATTTGACCCGTTCCATCCCCTGGCCGTTGAAGCCCATCCGGTTGATCATCCCCTCGTCCTCGCGCAGGCGGAAGAGCCGGGGCCGGTCGTTGCCCGACTGCGGATACGGCGTGACGGTACCGATCTCGACGAAACCGAAGCCAAGCGCTGCGAGCGCGTGGGTCACTTCGGCGTTCTTGTCGAAGCCGGCGGCGACGCCGACCGGGTTCGGGAACGTGGTATCGAAGAGATCGACCTCGAGGGCCGGATCGTCGTACCGATACGCATACGAGAGCGCCGCCCGCGTCGGTCGCGTCGACTGGGCCGCCCGGAGCGTCCGTTTGCCCAGGTCGTGGGCCGTCTCGGCCGGCAGTTTGAACGCGAGGGGGCGGACCCGCGAGTACAGCGTCATTGCCGGGACGTGGGGGCGGCCGACAGGTAAACGTCCCGAAGCGGCGCGCCCGGTCGCTCGAGGGGCCGTCCGCAATCAAAGCGACTCGAGGACGTCGCTCACGTCCGCGACCGATCGCAGGTCCGAAAGCGCTGCCAGCGTATCGTCGGTGGCGACCGCAGCCGGCGCGCGGTCGGCACACATCCGGAACTTCTCGCGCAGTTCGTCCATCGAGAGCGGGTCGTCGTGGGTGCCCGGCGGCCGCTCTCGGGTGCGTTCGTACGTCTCGCCGCCGCGGGTCGTCACCGCGACGCGGGCGGCGTTGGAGTCGTAGGCCAGCTCGTCGTCGACGGTCAACGTGACCCGCCTGCGGACGGTCTGGACCGCCGGCTCGTCGATATTGGCCGCGTCGAAGGCGGCGAGTCCGACGTCCCGGCGGGCGATCGCGCGCCCGATCAGGTACGGCATCGAGAACTTCGCCTCGAGCCCCGTCTCCGGATCGTCGTGGGCCAGCGCGTCGGCCGCGCCCTGCGAGGCCGTCACGGTCACGTCGTCGATCGCGTCGGGTTCGAGGTCGTACTCGTCGGCGAGCCCGATCGCCGCGTAGATGGCGGCGTGGGTGTAGTAACAGCACGGATACTTCTTGACGTCGATGCCGTCCTCGAGGATCGACCAGCGGTCGCCGAGGGCGGGCAGGGCCCCCAGGTCGGGCTCGCCGTCGCCGCGATAGAGGTCGAAGAAGCCGCGCTCGCCGTCGATCGCCGTCGAATCAGCGGTCGCGCCCTCGGCGGCGAGCAGGGCTGCGGTCGTCCCGGAGCGGGCGGCCTGGCCCGCGTGGACCGGCTTGGTCGTCGAGCCGAAGTTGCGCTTCAGACCGGCCGGCATCGAGGCGGCGATCGAGAGCGCGTGTGCGGTCCGTTCGGCCGAGAGATCGAGCAAGTTCGCTACCGCCGCCGTGGCACCGAACAGGCCGATGGTCGAGGTGGCGTGCCAGCCCCCCTCGTAGTGTCCGGGGCTGATGGGAGCTGAGAGGTAGTGTTGGGTCTCGAAGCCGGCGACGAAGGCCGTCAGCAGGTCCCGGCCGCTCGCGCCCTCGCGCTCGCCGACCGCTAGCAGCGGGGCGACCATCGGTACGCTGGGGTGGCCGTCCATCGCGGCCAGCGCGACGTCGTCGAAGTCGAGCGCGTGGCCGGCGGTCGCGTTCACGAAGACGGCGTCGGAAAGCGGCAGTCGGTCGTCGCGACCGAGAACCGTCGTCTCGCCGTGGCCGTCGCTTGCCGTGGCCGCAGCGATACTGCCGGCCTCGGCGTCCGCGCCCGCGAGGGTCACGCCGACGGTGTCGAGAATCGCCCGTTCGGTGAGTCGAAACGCGTCCTCGGGAACGTCGGCGGCGGCAAGCGAACTCACGAACGTCGCGAGGTCGGTCGCGACCCCGCCTGCGTCTGCGTCCGTCATGTCGTATCCGTCTCTCGGGCAGCGGCATAATCGTGGCCCCGCCGGTCGGGTTTTTGACCGGTCGCCGCCTCGAGGCCGGCCCGACGCGACGCCGCGACGGAGTCTCGCACGCACCGCCGCGTCCACAGGCAGTTTTAGTATCGTGGCCACACGGGACAGTCGTATGCACGAGCCGACCGAAGGCGACCGCCATTCCTTCGAACGGGCGTTTACGACCGACGACGTCCGCCGGTTCGCCGACCTCTCACAGGACACCCAACCCCGTCACACCGAGCCCGACGCGGACGGCCGGCTGCTGGTCCACGGCCTGCTGACCGCGACGCTGCCGACCAAGATCGGCGGCGACCTCGAGGTGCTGGCCAGGACGATGACCTTCGAGTTCGTCCGGCCGGTCTACACCGGCGAGACGATCGCCTGTACGCTGACGATCACGGCCGTCACGGAACGGGACGACCGCTACGACATCGAGGGGGAGGTCGTCTGCGAAAACGAGGACGGCGAGGCCGTCCTGACCGCGAGCCTCGAGGGACTCGTCGAGAAGGCGTAGGTTTCAGATCACGTCCGCGTCGCGCAACTCCGCGATCTCCGCGCTCGAGTAGCCCAGCGCCGCGAGGACGTCGTCGGTGTCCTCGCCCAGGTCGGGCATCGGTTCGGCCGCGAACTCGAGTTCGCTCGAGTCGATCGGGGTGTCGACGTAGGGAACGGGGCCGTCCGCGGTCTCGAACTCCTTGACGAGATCGAGGTGGTCGGCCTGTGGATGCTCGAGGACCTCGTCGAGTCGGTTGACGTCGCCCCACGGGATGCCCGCCTCGGCCAGCCGTTCGGCCCAGTAATCGCGGGGGTGGTCGGCGATCAGGTCCTCGATCAGCGGCTCGAGGGTCTCGCGGTTTTCGACGCGTTGCTCGTTGGTCGCGAATCGCCCGTCCTCGAGCAGGTCGGGGCGCTCGAGGACGTCCGTACAGAGCAGTTCCCAATGGGCCTCGCTGAGGATGGCGAAGTTGACGGCCCGGTCGTCGGCCGTCTCGTGGGGACCGTAGGGGGTCAGCAGGTGATGGCGCATCCCGATCCGTTCGGGAATCTCGTCGTTGTGCCAGTACTTGTGGGGGAAGTAGCCGAGCCACGAGAGGATACCGCCGAACATCGTGACGTCGAGTTCCTGGCCCTCGCCGGTGCGCTCGCGGTGAAAGAGCGCGAGCAGCGTCGAGATCGTGCCGTAGGTCGCGGCGTTGATGTCACAGATGCTCAGCGGGATCTTGGCCGGGGCGTCGGGCGAGCCGTTCATCGGAATGAGGCCGGTCTCGCCCTGCATGACCATATCGTAGGCCTTGCGGTCCTCGTAGGGGCCGTCGCGGCCGTAGCCCGAGATATTGAGGTAGATCACGTCGTCGTTGTACTCGGTCACGTCTTCGTAGCCGACGCCGAGCCGTTCGACCACGCCCGGCGAGTAGTTCTGGACGATCACGTCGGCCTCGGCGGCCAGTTCGTGAAAGACCGCGCGGCCCTCGTCGGCTTTCAGGTTCAACTCGACACTGAGCTTGTTCCGGTCGACCCAGACGTGGGCCGACGAGTCGCCGTAGACGGCCGTGTCCCAGTGGCGGTTGACGTCGCCGACGCCCGGGCGCTCGACCTTGATCACCTCCGCGCCGAAGTCCCCCAGCAGCCGCGTACACAGCGGCGCGCTGATCCCGCTCTCCAGACTGACGACCGTGACGTCCTCGAGCGCGAGCATCTACAGCTCCTCCGGCTGCGTGCCGATTCCTTCGGGCCAGCCCGGCGGCTCCGCCGCGGAGGGCTCGGCGTGTTCCCGTTTCAGCACCATCGGGGTCCGCTCGAGCGAGAGGACGAGGTCGTCGTGCTGGTTGTACGCCCGGAGTTCGGTCTCGACGATGCCGACGTGGTCGCGGGACTCGAGTTCGCGCTTCGAGCGGACCTCGCTCTCGGCGAAGAGGGTGTCGCCATGAAAGACGGGGTTGTGGTGGCGAACGTCGTCGTAGCCGAGATTGGCCGTCGCGTTGACCGAGACGTCGACGACGCTCATCCCGACGGCCGTCGCAATGACGACGAGTCCGTTGACGAGGCGCTCGCCGAACTCCGTCTCCGCCGCGTAGGCCTCGTTGAAGTGCATCGGGTTGCAGTTCATCGTCACGTTGGTCAGCCAGACGTTGTCCGTCTCGGTGACGGTCCGGCCGAAGGGGTGCTTGTAGATGTCGCCGACCGCGAAGTCCTCGTAGTAGCGGCCGTGCCAGCCCTCGACGAGGCGTTTGTCGGTCGATTCGTCCGCGTCGTCGGTGTCGCTGTCGTCGGTCATTGTTTTGGGTAGCGAGCAGTCGTCGATCAGTACGAGCGGGGCAGCCCCAGCACGTTCTCGCCGATGTAGTTCAGTGCGAGCTGCTGGGTGATCGGCACCAGCCGGGTCAGTCGGGCCTCGCGGAAGTAGCGCTCGACGTCGTACTCCGTCGCGATGCCGAACCCGCCGTGGGTCTGGACCGCCGCGTCGGCCGCCTCGTAGGCCGCGTCGGCCGCGAGGAACTTCGCCGCGTTCGCGTACGCGCCCAGATCCACCTCCTCGTCCGAGGCCGCCCGGTCGGCCGCGTTGTAGGTCAGTTGCTTCGCCGCCTGCAGGCGCGCGTAGGCCTCCGCCAGCGGGTGCTGGATCGCCTGATTCGAGCCGATCGCGCGGTCGAAGACCTCGCGGTTGGTGGCGTACTCGACGGCCCGCTCGAGCGCCAGCCGGCCCAGCCCGATGCACTCGGCGGCGATGACGAGCCGCTCCTCGTTGAGGCCATCAAGCACCTGATAGAACCCGTCGCCCTTGACGCCGATCAGGTTCGATTCCGGGACTCGCAGGTCGTCGAACCAGAGTTCGAACGAGTGGACGAAGTCGCTCGCGGACTTCGGGATCGGCTCCATCTCGAGCGCGCCCTGCTCGTGGGCGTCCGCGAGGTCGACGAGAAACATCGAGATGCCGCGGGTGCGCTTGTCGACGTCAGCGAGGGGCGTCGTCCGCGCGACGAGGACGATGTAGTCGGAGACGTCGACGCGGGAGGTCCAGATCTTCTGGCCGTTGATGACGTATTGGTCACCGTCTTTTTCCGCGCGCGTCTCGATCGCCGTCGAGTCCGAGCCGGCGTTGGGCTCCGTGAGGCCGAACGCCTGGATCGACGTCTCACCGGCCGCGACGTCGGGGAGGAGGTCGTCTTTGATCTCCTCGCTGGCGTATTCGACGATCGGCACGGAGTTGTACACGCCGCCGTGGACCGCCTGTGCGGCGCTGAAGCCGCCCCCGTTGGCGGCGATCTCCTCCATCATGACGACCGTCTCTCGAGTGCCCATCCCGGCACCCCCGTACTCCTCGGGGAGCAGGATCCCCATCCACCCATGATCCGCCAGCGCGTCGACGAACTCCTTGGGGTATGCCCCCTCGTCGGCCCGCCGACGCCAGTACTCGCGGTCGAAGTCCGCGCAGATCTCCCGGATGTTGGACCGAACCAACTGCTGGCGTTCCGTCAGTGCCACCGCGTCGCTGAGGAGTCGGGCCATTGGGGGATGATCTCTCGGTCGGAAGAAAAGCGTTATGTGATACCGTGGCTCGGAGGCACACTCGCCGACCGTAACGGCCGCATCTGTTCCTCACCGACGCGTCGATCCGCTTTCCGACAGCGGGGTTCGGACGGCGATCCGACCGCTCGAGGCGACGCCCCGACTCGCGGCTGTGCAACCGCGTGGTCAGTTCTCGAACCGGTCGCGGACCCGATCCCTGAGGGCCGTCTTCCGGACCTTCTCCCCGTTCGGCCCCTCGGTCGTCGGGAACTCGTCGACGACCTCGAGCGCCTCGGGCACCTTGTAGTCGGCGACGCGGGCCTCGAGGAACGCCTCGAGGTCGTCGGTCGGGACCTCGCCATCGGCGGGGACGACGAACGCGACCGGGACCTCGCCATGGCGCGGATGGGGCGCGCCGACGACCTCGCAGGCGCGGACGGCGGGGTGGTCCTCGACAGCGGCCCCGATCTCGCGGGGCGCGACGAGAAAGCCCCGGACCCGCAGGGCGTCGTCGAGTCTCGAGCGGTAGTAGACGTAGCCGTCGGCGTCGATCTCGGCCAGATCGCCAGTATAGAACCATCCCGCTTCGTCGAAGGCCGCGGCCGTCGCCTCGGGCTTGTCGAGGTAGCCGTCGGCCAGCGGGTAGCCCCGGATCGCGAGTTCGCCCTCCTCGCCGGCCGGCAGTTCCGCGCGCGTTTCGGGGTCGACGATTTTCGCGTCGATCGCCGGATAGATCGGCGGGCCGCCGACCCGTTTGCGCCGCTCGGCGGGGTCGACCGGGTCGCCGACGAAGAGCTGGCTGTTGGCCTCCGAGAGGCCGTAGGGCTGGACGACCGGGAAGCCGAACGTCGACTCGATGCGCTCGAACAGCGTCTCGTCGAACCCCTTGCTGATGAACCCCACCACGCCTTTGTCGATCGTCTCGACCCGCGTGGCGTCGAAGGCGTCGGCCTCGAGCATCCGTTCGAACATCACGCCCAGCCCGGTGAGATAGGTGGCGTCGTACGTGTCGACCAGCCGGATCGTCTCACCGGGGTCGAAGTGAGTCTGTGCGACGAGCGTGCCGCCGGTCGCGAGAACGCTGAACAGCGTGTTGTAGCCCCAGATCCCGCAGAACGGCAGCGTCGCGACGCCGACGTCGCCCCCATCCACGCCGAGGTGATCCGCGACGTGTGCGGAGTGGTTCAACAGCGACCGGCTCGACTGGAGACAACCCTTCGGATCGCTCGTGGTCCCGCTCGTGTAGAAGATCGCCGCCGGGGCCGCGGGATCGGACGCGGGCTCTACGTCGTCGCTCCCCCGCGCTCGCCCCGTCGCCACCACGTCGTCGTAGTCACGCAGCGCCGGGCGTTCGGCCGCCGACTCGAGGCTGACGACCGCCTCGAGGGCCGGAAACGAATCGGGATCGAACGCCTCGGGTGGTCCCGCGGTGATCTCGGGAACCGCCGCTTCGAGCATCTCGTGGTAGTCCCGCCCGAGCAGAGCGTCCTCGGTGACCAGCACCGACGCACTCGAGTCGGCGAGCATGTACTCGAGTTCGTGGCTCCGGTAGCGGGTGTTGACCGCGACGGTCGCCGCGCCCAGCATCGAGGTCGCCAGTTGGCAGGCGATCCACTCGGGGCGGTTCCCGAGCCAGACGGCGACGACATCGCCGTCCGAGACGCCCAGTTCGGCGAGGCCGGCCGCGAGCGCGCGGCTCTCGGCGAGCAGGTCGTCGTACGTCCACGTTTCGCCCTCGAAGACGATGGCCCGCTGTTCCGGCCGCTCGGCCGCGACCGTCGCGATCCCCTCGTAGATGGTTTCGTCTGGCCACGTGAGCATTAGGCGTGCTATCACAAACCACGGATAAAACGGTTGCGTGCCCGGCCGTCTTCGGTTCCCGACTCGGGCGGCCGTCGCAGTTTCGGTGTTACCGCAGGACAGTCGCGTCGTTCCGCGAAATCCGGATGGCGGACCGGCTCAGGCCTCGCCGACTCGTTCGGCGTCCGGCCCGAAGACCGACTCGAGCAACGTGGGGACGTCCTCGGGGGAGACGTCCGAGTACCAGCGGTTTCGCGGCTGGATCGTGATCGCGGTCCCGTCCTCGCTACAGAGGCCGAGACACGAGGTTTCGCTGACCGAGACGGCGGTCCAGAAGGCATCTCGCTCGCGCAGCCACTCCTTGACCGCCGCGGCGGTCTCGTCGGCACCGACCGCACCACAGCTTGCGTGTTCGCCGTCCCGGTCGTTCGTACAGACGAAGACGTGGGCATCGAGCCGTTCGGTGTGTTGCTCGGTCCGGTCGTTCATGGACTCATCAGCAGGTCGTCGTGGCGCTCGGCTGCCGGCTGCGCGCCGGCCCGCGTCTGGAGCCAGCCGAAGCAGGCGGCCACCAGCGCCCAGAGCGCGGCCTGACTCAGGACGGTCAGTCCGCGGAACGCGGTCACCAGTTCGGCCGACAGCGCGCCGGTCTCGACGATCGTCGGTGCCGCCACCGTCGCGACGGCGACGAGCGCGACGATCGGGACCGCGGCCACACCGACCCCAAGTGGCCGGTTCTCGGGAGACAGGCGACCGTAGCCATAGACCGACGCCGCGGCGACGACGGCCCCGACGGCCATCATCCCGGCGTAGATCGCGCTTCGCAGCGTCGGGTCGAACGCCAGTTCGGCCCCGGGCGTCGTCGGCGGCAGCACCAGCCACGGGGCGACCGAGACGGTCAGGAAGCCGGCCGCGGCCAGCACGTAGGCCTTGACACGTCCGCGGCCGGGCAGCGCCGGCTCGAGGAAGTAGAAGGCGAGCGCGAATGCGCCGCCGAGCAGGATCCCCCAGAGAACGCCGCTGCCGATGCTGACGGCGGCGGTCGTCGCCTCGCTGACCGTGTGGGCGTGTTCGCCGGCGGCCTGAGCGTGTTCACCCGCCTCGTGTGCGTGTTCACCGGCGTGGGTGTGGTCGCCGCCCTCGGCGCGCGTCTCCATGTAGCCGACGAGGGGGTTCGCGACCAGCGCCACGTAGGCTCCGTAGGCGATCCCCGCGATCGCCCCGGCGAGGACGCCCCGCTTGAGGTAGTCGGCGAGCATCAGTGACAGATGACGCCGGCCGCGTGCCGGAAGTTATGCATCGCGTCGTGAGCCAACGGCTCCTGCAGGAACAGCAAGGCGAACGTCGCTGCCGCGACGAACGCGAAGACGGCGAGCAGTTGTCCGGTCGTGAGGTCGTCACGCGCGGTCCCGATACGATCGTGGACGGTGTCGGTCGTCGTCATGCAAGTCAGTTTTCCCTACTGAAACTCCGATTGTAAAACTACCGATCGTCCGACGCCGGCACCGTATTTCCCCATCGTCGACCGTACGACCGAACGGAACTCGAACCGTCACGAACGATCCGAATGAATTCGACGGATCGGGCGACTGCTGGGGAATAACGAAATCGTTTTCCTACGGCTGACGCTTGACTCGACCAACGAGAGTCATGCATATCCAACGACGGTCACCCGGAGGGAACGGCCGTGGCGGTTGAACGCCTGCTCGTCCCGCTGTCGGACACGGTGACCGTCCGACAGACGGTCGGTTACGCCGTCCAGTCGGGCCTCGAGCGCGCCGACTCGCTCGAGTGTCACCTGGTCGTTGCCCTTCCCTACGACGACGACGTCCCCGAGAGCGCGCGCCAGCACGAGGACGCCGACGACCTGCTGTCGCGGGCACGCAACTGGGTCGAGGAGGACGCCGGCGAGGCCGACGTGACGATCGAGACGGCGACGCTGGGCGCCGACGAATACCTCTTCGGTCCCCGTGACTACGCGGAGATCTTCGACGCCTACGCCGCCGAGAACGACCTCGACCGAGTCGTCCTCGATCCCGAATACGAGCCCGGCGTCACCGCTCGCATCCTCCAGCCCCTCGAGCGGGAACTCGACCGGATCGGACTGGCCTACGACGAGGCACCGGTCGAGCGCTCGACCCGCCGCGGCCGACTCACGGGGAGCGAGGACTTCGACCGGCTGTTCGCGACGTTCATGATCTCCTACGGCTTCTATCTCGTCCTGGGCGATCCCACCTACTGGTTCGATCTGGTTACCGGCGCGGCGGTCGCGGGCATCGTCGCCATCTCGCTTGCGCGGGTGACGTTTTCGGTGCCGCTGGACCGTGTCCAGTCGCCGATCCGGGTCGTCCGCTTTGCCCTCTATATCCCTTACCTACTCTGGGAGATCGTCAAGGCGAACATCGCGGTCTCGGCCGTGATACTCCGGCCGTCGATGCCCATCGAGCCGACGCTGACGCAGGTCGACTCCCGAGTCAGAAGCGGGCTACCCCTGACCGCACTGGCAAACAGCATCACCCTCACCCCGGGCACGCTGACCGTCCGGGCCACCGACCAGCGGCTGCTGGTCCATACGCTGATTCCCGCCGCCCGTGAGGACCTCTTCGACGGCGGCTTGGAGCGAGGGATCAGATTCGTCTTCTACGGCCGCGAGTCGGCCGCGATCCCCTCGCCGCGCGAACGCGACGACGCCGAGATCGTCGGAGGTGACGAGCTGTGACGCCGGTCCCGCTCGAGGACGTCTTCCTCGCCGCGGCCGGCCTGTTCGTCGTGCTGGCGATCGCGATGTTCTACCGGGCGGTCGTCGGGCCGACCACGCAGGACCGACTGCTTGCGGTCAACGTCCTCGGGACGAACACGGTCGTCATCCTCGCCCTGCTGGCAGCGGGACTCGACCAGCGGTGGTTTCTCGACGTGGCGTTGATCTACGCCCTGCTGAACTTCCTGATGTCGGTCGCCATCTCGAAGTTCACCGTCGAGCGGGGTGGTGTGCTGTGATCGAACCGACCCCGCTGCAGGTAACCCTCGAGACGGTCCGGTTCTGGGCGATCGTCGCCCTGCTTGGACTGGGCGTGTTCTTCACGCTCGTCTCGACGATCGGCGTCCTCCGACTGCCGGACATCTACGCGCGGGCCCACACCGCCTCCCAGACGGACACGCTCGGGGCGGGCTTTGCGCTGGCCGGCGTCGCCCTGGCGTTCGGTTGGCAGCACGCGGCGGTCTATACCGTCTTGCTGCTGTTTTTCGTATTCATCACGAACCCGACGGCCGCCCACGCGATCGCGCGATCGGCGGCCGAGACCGGCGTCGAGCCGATCCTCGCCGAGGAGGGCGAACCGGACGATTCGACCGCCGAAACGGAGGGCGAGACTCGATGAGCCTCTTCGTCTACTCGCTCGTCGCGTTCGTCCTCGCGACGGCGGTGGCGACGGCACTGTTTCGCGACGTGTTATCCACGATCATCGTCTTCGGGGCCTACAGCCTCGGGATGGCGATCATCTATACGTTCCTGCTTGCCCCGGACGTGGCGATGACCGAGGCCGCGATCGGTGCCGGCGTCACGACGCTGTTGCTCTTGCTGACGATCGCGCGCACGACCCGGCCCACGACCGACCGGCTCAGAGAGCGGATCCACGTCCCGGCGGTCGTCGTCGTCGGCGCGTTCGTCCTCCTGCTGTGTGCCGCGGTCCTGCCGGAGATGTACGCGGTCGGAAGCACGGAGACACCCGTCTGGTCGAACCCCGACGTAACCCAACACTACATCACGGAGACGTACCACCAGACCGGCGTCGAGAACGCCGTCACCGCCGTCCTCGCCGCCTACCGTGGGTTCGACACCTTCGGCGAGGCGGTCGTCGTCTTCGCCGCCGGCGTCTCGACGCTGCTGGTTCTGAAACGAGAGGTGTTCGCCTGAATGACCGACTACGACGATACCTACACCGAGAGTCAGGTGATCATGACCGCCGTCAAGATCATCGCACCGTTTACCCTCACCTACGGGCTGTTCATGACCTTCCACGGCGGCGACGCCCCCGGCGGCGGGTTCCAGGGTGGGACCATCGTCGGCGTCACCGTCCTCATGCTCGCCTTTGCCTTCGGGATCGACCCGACCCGCCAGTGGCTCCGCAACTCCGTTATCACCGGCCTCGTCACTGGCGGCGTCGTCATCTTCGGCGCGATCGGGCTGGGGATGATCGCGCTGGGCGGGGAGTTCCTCGAGTTTTACAAGCTCAAGGCGGTCTTCGATATCAAGCCCAAGTGGGGGCTCGAGGCCGTCGAGATCGGCGGCATCTCGCTGATCGTCTCGGGGGTCATCATCAGCCTCTTCTTCACGATGGCAGCGGGCTTTACGTCCGACCGGCCCAGCGGCACCGGCGGCGTCAGCGGCGTCGACGACGACGCGCCGGACGCGGCCGAGCCGGAGGTGAGCGACGATGATTGACCTGCTGACGAGCCACTACCTCTACGTCCTGACGTTCGTACTGCTCGGACTGGGGATCTACATGGTGATCGCCAGCGAAAACCTCGTGAAGAAGCTGATCGGGGTGAACCTGTTCCAGACGGCCATCTTCCTGTTTTTCGTCGCAATGGCCTACATCGACGTCGACGGTGCCTCGGCACCGATCGTTCCCCACGAGGGCACGCCGGGCGAGGTCATGGTCGCGAGCCCGCTGCCGCAGGTCATCGTCCTGACCGCCATCGTCGTCGGCATCGCACTGACCGCGGTCGGGCTGGCGCTGATTATCCGGATCTACTCGGAGTACGGCACCCTCCGCGAGGACACCCTTCGGGAGGTGCGTGCCGATGAGTAGTATCGACCTGCTCCCGCCGCTGTTGATCGCCGCCCCCATTCTGGCGGCGACGCTGCCGATCGCACTCGGGCTGTGGTTCGACCGGGCCGGCTGGTCCGTCGCCGCGGCGACGACCAGCGGCCTGTTCGTCGGAGCCGTCGCCCTCGCGAACGCCGTCTACACCGACGGGAACGTGATCCACCGGCTCGGGGGCTACCCCCGCGAGTACGGGATCGAACTCGTCGCCGACGAGTTCTCGATGCTGATCGTCCTGCTCGTGACCGCCGTCGCCGCCGGCGTCCTCGCGTTCACGCGCCGGGGCGGCCCGCGCGGGAACACGTTCTACACCGCCTACCTGCTGCTGGTCGCCGGTCTGCTGGGCATCTCGCTGACCGGCGACGTGTTCAACCTCTTCGTCTTCCTCGAGATCTCGAGCATCGCGACCTACGCCTTGGTCGCCAGCGGCGACGGCCCCGAGGCGGCGGTCGCGGCCCTGAAGTACCTGATCCTGGGGACCGTCGCCGCCTCGATGTACCTGATCGGGGTCGCGTTCGTTTTCATGGCGACGGGGACGCTCAACATGGTCGAACTCGCCGGCGCCATCCCCGAGGCCAACACCACCCTGATCCGGGCCGGCATCGCGTTCATGATCGTCGGCTTCGCCGTCAAGGTCGCCCAGTGGCCGCTGCACACGTGGCAGCCAAGCGCCTACCAGCGGGCCCCCGACGGAGTGACGCCGCTGATAGCGGCGCTCGTCTCGACGGCCTCCGCGTACGCGTTCGGCCGCATCATCGTCACCGTCCTCGGGGTCGAGTACCTCGCGGGCACGCCGAACGTGGCTCCGATCGTCCTGACGATCGGTTGCGTGAGCGTCCTCGCCGGCACCGTTCTGGCGGTGATCCAGACCGAGGTCAAGCGGATGCTCGCCTACTCGTCGGTCTCGCAGTTCGGACTGGTAATCGCCGCCTACGGCGTCGTCATCGCCGGCGAGTCCGAAACCGCGCTGATCGGTGCCGCCATCCATCTCATCGGACACGGCGTGTTGAAAGCCGGCCTCTTCCTTGCGGCCGCGCTCGTCGCGACGAGCTACGGCGCACGCACTGTCGACGAATACGCCGGTCTCGCCAAACGGCGGCCGTTCGTCGCCGGCTCCATGGCCGTCCTCCTGCTGGCGCTGGTCGGCGTCCCGCCGGGCGTCGGCTTCGTCGGCAAGTGGTACATCGCCGTCGGTGCCGTCGAATCGCAGCTCTGGCCCGTCGCAGCCGTGATCTTCCTCAGCACCATGCTCACCCTCGCCTACGCCGCTCGCCTGCTCGAGAAGATGTACTTCACGCCGTCGGCACCCGCCGACGCGAGTCGTCCGGGGCCGGCCGCGACCGACGGCGGAACGGCCGACACCGACGCCGCGGCCGCGATCCGCGGCGCGGGGGCGGCTGATCCCGTTTCGATCGGCATGATCGCCGTCGTCGTGGTCGCTGCCGTCGTCGCCGTCGCGCTCGGCTTCGCCGGCGGCACGATCGCCGACCTGCTCGAGCCGTTCCTCACGGAGGTGTTCAACTGATGGTCGCAGACATCCGCCCGCTCGCGGCCGTCCTCGTCTCGGCGGTCGCGATCGTCCTGATCGTTGCGTCGCATCGCCGGCCGAACCTCCGTGAAGGGTGGTCCGTCCTGGCCGCCCTCGGGAAGTTCGCCATCGTCGCGAGCATGCTGCCGGCCGTCATGGACGGGACCGTCTTCAGATGGAGCCTCGCCGACTCGACTGGCGTCGAGTTCCTCGCGGGACTGGACTTCGCCCTGCGGGCCGACCCGCTGGGGATCTTCTTCGCCCTGCTCGCGAGTTTCCTGTGGATCTTCACGTCGTTCTACGCGGCGGGCTACATGCGCGGGCTCGACGAACACTCCCAGACGCGCTTCTTCGCTTCCTTCGCCGCCAGCCTCTCGGCGGCGGTCGGCATCGCGTTCGCCGCGAACCTGGTGACCATCTTCGTCTTCTACGAACTCCTGTCGCTGGTGACCTACCCGCTGGTCGCCCACAACGAGGACAGCGAGGCCCGCATCGCCGGCCGGAAGTACCTCACCTACACGTTCTTCGGCGGCGGGGTCTTCCTGCTCGCCGGCACCGTCATGATCTACTGGCTGACGAGCCTCGTCGGCGATCCGACGCTGGCCTTCGAGGCCGGCGGGATGGAGGCGCTGGCCGCCGCGGCACAGGCGGAACCGGTCTACGCACAGGCCGCCTTCTTCCTGCTGATCGCCGGCTTCGGCGTCAAGGCCGCGCTGATGCCGCTTCACTCCTGGCTCGCGGATGCGATGGTCGCGCCGACGCCCGTCTCCGGGCTGCTCCACGCCGTCGCGGTCGTCAAATCCGGCGCGTTCGGCATCGCTCGAGTGATCCTCGAGGTCTACGGGCCGGGACTCATTTACGATCTCCCGCTCGATGTGCCGGGAATCGGCGAAATCGGGCTCAACATCCCCGTCGCCATCGTCGCCGCGTTCACGCTGACTGCGGCCAGCATCATCGCGATGCGGAAAGACCACCTCAAGCGCCGGCTGGCCTACTCGACGACGGCCCAGCTCTCCTACATCGTCCTCGGACTCTCCTTGCTGCACCCCTATACCGTGGTCGGGGCCCTGTTCCACATCCCTGCCCACGCGTTCGCGAAGTTGACGCTGTTCTTCTGTGCCGGGGCGATCCACGTCGAGACCCACACGGACTACATCAGCGAGATGGCCGGCATCGGCAAACGGATGCCGCTGACGATGGCGGCGTTCACGATCGGCGCGGCCGGCATGGCCGGGCTCCCGCCGGTCGCCGGCTTCGTCAGCAAGTTCTACATGTTGATCGGCAGCGCGGACGTCGGCGGCAGCTACTGGCTCTTTGCCGGCGCACTGTTGCTCTCGGCGGTGCTTAACGTCGGCTACTTCTGGCCGGTCGTCTACACCGCCTTCTTCGAGAGCGAGGACGGCCACGACGCCAAACCGCTGCTCGAGTTCCCGGCCGGCGGGCTGGTTCAGTCCTACCGCACCGAGGCGGACGACGTCGCCGCCGACGGCGGTCGGCCGACCGACGGCGAGGCCGATGCGCCTGCCGGCGACGCGGACGCGACCGAGCCGGAACGCGCCGCCGCAGCCGACGACGGCGACTACGAGTACGCCGTCGACGAGTACCCGAGCGACGCCGACGTCCCCGTGGGCGAGCAAGTCAGTGCCGTCGACCACCACGGCAACCACGACGACCACCTCACCGGCGGCCCGCCGGCCGACGTCTGGCAGCGCCGCTCGCCGTTTACCGAAAGCACGTGGCTCATGCTCGCGCCCATCGCCGTCATCGCGACGGGCGCGGTCGTCCTCGGAGTCGGCCCCGACTACGCGGTCTTCCTCGAGCTGGCGACGCGGATCGCCGAGGAGGTCTTCGGAATGCCCTTCGAGGAACTGGGGACCGTCCCCTTTGACGAACTCATGACGGAGGTGAACAACTGATGGAACTCGAAGTCCTGTCGCTTGCGTACCCGCCGCTTTTGATCTTTGCGGCGGCACTGCTCGTCCTCGTCCTGCCCCGGATCGCCGGCTTCACCGTCGGCGCGCTCAGTCTGGCGGCCGTCCTCGCGATCTCGCTGGTCGCGCCGGAAGGCCAGCACCTGGCCGGGACCTTCCTCGGGTTCGAGGTCGTCCCCTACTACATCGACGACTTCTCCCGAATGGTCGGGCTCGGGCTGGGCTTCCTCGGGGTCTGTAGCGTCATCTACGCCTACTCGAGCGAGGCCAGTACAACGCTGGTCGCGTTCGCGCTCGTCTACGTGGCCTCGTCGGTCGGCGCGGCCTTCGCCGGCGACTGGCTCGTCTTGTTGTTCATGTGGGAGCTGATGGCCGTGACCAGCACGCTCGTGGTCTGGCATTACGGCGGCGACGCGGTCCGGGCCGGCTTCCGGTATGCCCTCTTCCACGGCACCGGCGGCGTCCTCGTGATGTTGGCAGTCGCCGCCCACTACGTCCAGACGGGCACCTTCATCTACGACGGGACCGGGATCGCGGACGGAATCCCGGCCCTGCTCGCGGTACTCGGAATGGGCGTCAACGTCGCCTTCATCGGCGTTCACACGTGGCTGCCCGACACCTACCCGCGGCCCCATATCGCCGCCTCGGTGTTCCTCTCGGTCTACACGACCAAGACCAGCGCGTTCGTCCTCTACCGGGCGTTCCCGATCGGTGCCGAGAGCGACCTCGGTATCTACATCGCGTACATGGGCGGCCTGATGTCCGTCTACGGCGCGACCTTCGCGCTCCTCCAACACGACATGCGGGCGCTGCTCTCCTATCACATCCAAGCCCAACTCGGCTACATCGTCGCCGGGATCGGCATGGGTGCCTGGATGATCGAGAGCGAAATCGCCGTCGCTGGCGCGATGAGTCACCTCTTCAACAATATCCTGTTCAAGAGCTTGCTGTTCATGGCCGTCGGCGTCGTCATCTATCGGACCGGCGAGGAGGATCTGTACGAGCTGGGCGGGCTCTGGCGCGAGATGCCCCTGACCGCGATCGGGTTCGGCCTCGGCGCGCTCTCGATCACCGCGATTCCCGGCTTCAACGGGTACGTTAGCAAGGGGATGCTCTTCGACGCAGCTGATCCCCACTACTACGGAATCGAGGCCTCCGAGCCGCTGTACTGGCTGCTCTGGCTCGGCGCGATCGGCACGCTACTCTCCTTTATCAAGCTCGGGTACTACGTCTTTTTCCACGGCGAGAGCGACGTCTCGGTTCCCGACGCCAAGCCCGGCCAGACCGTCGCGATGCTCGGCCTCGGCGCAGCCTGCGTCCTCTTCGGGGTCTGGTGGGAAGGGCTGGCCGACCTCGCGCCGACGCTGCACGCCCACGGCGGCGGTGAGTTCACGTTCGCCTACCCGAACGACGAAGGCCACATGCATCCCTACAGCACGAGCCACCTCCAGACGGCGGGCATTCTGACTGCCGTCGCCGCGGTCACGTTCGTCGTCGTTCGCAAGCCCCTCTCGAAACTCGATCTCGGGGATCCGGCGATGATCGTCTACCCCGTAACCTACCACGTCAGCCGATGGACGATGCTCGCGGTGACCGAGATCTACGCTGCCGTCGACCGAGTCGTCGTCGGCGGCGTCAAGCGCTGCTACTGGATCGGAAACAATCCCGTCCTCGCGGTCGACGCGGCCGCACGGCGGCTCCCGCTGGTCGACGTCGAGGAACGGCAGCCGACGGACGGCGGCCGGCCGTCGACGATCCACCTCCGAACGAGCATCGGAACGACCGTCCTCCTACTGACGCTCGTCCTGACGGTGGTCCTCTGGCTGCTCGTCGTCTGATCGTTCGACGACCGCTTTCTCAGCCGGAATCGCTTGACTCCTCGCCCTCGACCGGCTCGGCATCGACGACCAGCGGCTCCTCCGGCGGGACGGCGATCGACTGCTCTAACACCGAGGCCCGCAGCGTCGGCTTCGAGGCCGTCGCCTCCTGTCGGTAGTCGTCGTCGATCCGGTCCCCGCGGACCCCGCGTGGCGTCAAGTAGTCGCCGTCGACCTCGAGCCCGGCCGCCTCACAGAGCCGGCGCAGGACCGACCGCGCCCCCTCGGTGGTGATGGCCGGCGGTGCGATCGCGCGCTCGCGGGCGAGTTCCCGGGCCGTCGAGGTCTCGAGCAGCGACTCGATCTCTGCTTCGTCGTGGCCACGCTCAGCGAGGACCGTCCGCACGCGGCGGGCGATCGACGGGGCGTGGCCGGTCGGGAACAGCGGCCAGTCGTTCGCGGGCGGGTCCAGTACGATCCGATACCGACGCAGCGGCGTCCGCGCTCGGGCCGGGAGAGGGACGTCTTCGAGGCGCTGGGACTTGCCAAGCACGCGGATCGTCCCCGTGTAGAAGTCGACGTCATCCCACGTCGCGCCGGTGCGGCGGTCGTCGTCGGGGACCCGGAACAGCTCCGATCCCCGGACCGTCGAATGGGCGAGGACCGCCACCATCGCGTACTCGCGCAGGCGGGTGCGGCGCTCGCTCGTCGACCGGGTCCCCGATTCGAGCGCTCGCTCGCGGACGTGGCGCTCGAGTTCGCGGCGCTGGTCGGCCGTCCACGAGTCGCTTGTGGGCCGGGCGTCGGCGGCCGGCAGCGCCGCCTCGGCCCGGTCGGTCGCGGCGGGATTGGTCTCGAGGATGCCGCCGCGAACGCACCACGAGAGGAACGCCCGGACCACGGCGTAGTAGGTGCCGGCGGTCGAGGCGGTGTACTGTCCACGCTCCGTCCGGCGGCGAAGTTCCGCTGCGTAGGCGCGCATGTGATCGACTGCAAGGGCGTCGATCGATCGGATCCCGTGGTCGGTCTCGAGCCACTCGGCCCACCGCCGCAGGATCGACTCGGCGTTGGAGGCGTAAGCACCCGCGCCGGAGCCGTCGGGATCGCCCACCGCCTTGCGCTGGATGTAGGTGTCGACCGCATCGGTGATCGCGACGCCGGTCACGGCGCGATCACCCGCCCGACGCCCGCGTCTCTCGCCCCGGATCGCCGTCGCCCAGTCCGATCCCGCCGGTCGGCACGACTCTCGAGGGTGACGCCAGTGGTCATCGGTTCGTGTCTTCCTGTTCCACGGTCCTAAATCTGTGTTTCGAATCCACACCGGTCGAAAAAACTGCGATCACACGCGAGCGCGGGCCGGCGACGGAATCCGGCCCGTCCGCAACCGTCGGGGACCTACCCGCTCGTCCTTGGCGGCCGGCTCGACATCCAGAATTAAGTACACTGGCTGATAATTTTTCGATAGTGGGTGGTGAATGACACGACTGATCACTGTACGAATGCGTCAGGCTCTCCAAATCGTACGAATTGAGCGGCGGCGCGCCCGACGGCGGCTCGGTCGATCATCGGCGTGGCGCACGATCCTCGTCGTGGCACTCGGTTCGGCCGCCGTACTCTTCGGGGTTGGTGCGTACGAGGTCAGCCGATCGTTACGGCAGGGAACCGCCGCTCTCCCCCTCGAGACGATACACGTCGCCACGGTCTCGGGGTTTCTCACGCTGGTTTGGGTATTCGATCGACGCACGTCGACGGTAATGGAGCGCATCGAACCCGCGTTGCTTCTTACAAGCGTTCCGACTCGAACGGTCGCGCTCGGCACCGTCGGCACGGTCGTCGCCGGGATCGCCGTTCCGCTGTCGCTGCCCGCCGTCTGTTTCGCGGCCGGGCTCGCTGTCGGACACCAATCCCTGTTAGGATTGATTACCGTCTTGCTCGCCGGTTTCGGCGGCGTCGCGCTCGCAGCGCTGGTCGGTGTAACGCTGAGCCTCGGTCGGGAACTCGCTGCCCTCCGATCGCCCCGAATCCGCCGATACAGAACGCTTCTGTACGCGGCGGGATTCGCGGCCCTCGTGACCGCGTGGTTCGTACTGGCCAGTGGTGCCGTCGGTTTGGACCGTCTCGTCTCGTGGCTTCCGGTCGTTCCGATCACCTGGATCGCCGATCTCGGTCTACTCGGACTGACGGGGTCCGAGCCGGTCGGCCGCCGTCCTATCGGCGCGCTCTGTCTGTTCGGCGTTGGACTCCCGCTCTGTACAGCCGTGGCGATCAGGCTCGCTGACCGAATCTGGCATACCGATCCGGTCGGGTCCGGAACGGTCCACCGCTCGCGGTCGCTTCTCGGACCCGGGCTCGCAACGTGGTTGTTCGGTCGCTGGGTTTCCCGGCCCGTTCTTGCCGTCGCCCGAAAGCGATGGCTTCAGGAACGGCGTGTCCCCCGGGGCCTGTTGACGGCGGGATACATGCTGCTCATCCTGCCGATCGTCTATCTACCGCTTCTCGCTGCCGGCGAGATACTGGCGGTCACACCGATTCTCCTCGCGTTCGTCCTCGCCGTCGGGACGGGCCTTGCGTTCGGACTCGAGTTACTCAGCGTCGAGTATCCCGCGCTCCCCCTGACGCTTTCCGCCGCCTCGAGCCGCCAGTTCGTCCGCGGGACCGTCCTTGCCGGAACCGCGGTCGGCGCGCCGGTGACGGTAGCGATAACCGCCGTTGCCGGGGTGGGAAGCCCCCTCGGCAGCCTCGAAGTGATCTTGACCGCCCTCGCGACCGTCCCCCTCTGTCTCTGTGGCGTCACCGTCGCTGCAGCGATCGGCATGGACGTGTCATATCGCGACTTTCGCCCGGTCCCGATCCCGTTCGTCGCCACGACCGTCTACTCGGAGACCGGTCGACGGTCGTTTCTCAAGCTTGCTGTCGTGATGACACTCGTCGGGCTCGTCTGCCTGCCGGCGCTCACGGGGTATCTCTCGCCTGTGAACGAGCCGCTGTCGACGGGACTCGGGGTCTCGATACCAACCGTTCGCCTGCTGTCGCTCGTCGGAACGGTCGCACTCGCGATCGCGGTCTCGGCGGTCTCTTACCGACGAGCGGTGAGGACGTTCGAGGAGTATACGATTCCATGAATCTCAGTCTCGGGCCTCTCGATCGGAACGGTACCAACGATCGGTCGTTACGCCGTCGCTCGAAAAATGGGCTTTGAGTATCGATTCGGGCGAATTCGTCGTCTCGCTTCGGTAGTTACCAGAACTGTTCGATACCACACTTGGCTGCACAGCCGGCCGCGGTACCACCGATACAGACCGCACAGGGGGCACAGCTGACTCGAGTCGGGTCGGCGACACACACCTGACACGGGGTCGCACAGAAGGTACCCCACGTGATACAGTTCACCCAGCAGTCGATCGCCGATTCCTGCGTGGTGATCCCGTCGGACTGTCCGGCCAGACTGTACACGGATTCCAGTTCGGCCCCGTCGATTTCGGCGATGAGAAGGGTATCGGCACCGCTTTCCAGCGTCGCGGAAACGAACACCCTCGAGACTCCCGACTCGAGGTCGCGATGGGCGGCCGCGTCGGCCGTATCGACCGTCGCCACCTCGCCGTTCTCGAGGGCTTCGGTCCAGTCGTCACTGGCTTGCAGCGTCTCCAGCGCCTCGGTCGTGACCGCGTCGCCGAGAACGAGGTTTTCGACGCGGATCTCGCCATCGTCACGTCGCGCTCTGACGAGGGTGTTTTCGCCCGTCTTGATTTCGGCGACGTCCGCTTCGTCGTTGTACGCGAAATGCTCGGCATCGCCCTTGATGGGGATTCACCGAACGAGGGATCGCTGGACTCATCGTTACCGACACCCCGCTGCCCTTACCTGGGCCGAACAGCGCTACGAGTCCGTCAAACAGGCCGCAGAACCCGTTTCACTCCCCGACGAGGACCTCTAGCACTGTTCCGGTCTCGCGAGCGTTGCTCCTGCCCGACACGGGCCCAGGACAGTATGGTCAGCAACGCGTCTCTCGAGCGGCGCTCGCCGCGGTGTAGCGACGTACTCGAGTTCTCGGTTCGCTCGGCGATCGGACCGAAATCGAAGCAGAATATTTACAAGTATAGTTTCAGTACTGAAATTCAGGTTTCACAATGGTTGGAAACGAAACATCGATGCGGAGTGATGGCCACGGTGGCCGTGACGTATCGACACCGGCGACGGCCCGGTCGTTCCGCGGCGGGAGGCGGTGTCGACGGCGTCGCTCGAACGACAACTCCCGAACCCGAGGTTCAGTGAGGGGACACTGATGGACGAGTCACGTCGACGGGTACTCGCCGGCATCGCCGGTGGGGGACTCGCCTCTCTTGCCGGGTGTGCAACCGGCGACACGGCCGACGAGACCGCATTTACGATCGGGCTGGCGGCGGATCCGACCGACACCAGTCGATACGACAACTGGGGCGGCATGGCTCCCTATTGGACACGCGTCATCGAGCCGCTGGTCTGGGGCACTGATGATATGCAACCGAAACCGTGGCTCGCGACCGACTGGACCGCTACCGATGACACCACCTGGGAGTTCGAACTCCGCAAGGGCGTCCGCTTTCACAACGGTGCGGAACTGACTGCCGACGACGTCGTCCACACCTTCGAGGAGAACATCCTCTCCGAGCGCGGCGACTTCGTCTACGGGTGGCTCCACCTCGAACCGGGCAGCGTCACGAAACGCGACGAATACACCGTCGCGTTCGAGACGACGGACCCGTTCCCCGGCTTCCCCGGAACGATCGCCCACAACATGATCGACATCCAGCCGCCCGCAGCCGATCGGCAGGCGGGCGAGATCATCGGTACCGGGCCGTTTACCCTCGAGGAAATCCGGCGCGGGCAGTACGTCCGCGTCGAACGGTTCGCGGACTACTGGGGCGGCGAACCGGCCCCGACGGAACTCACGTTCCGGGCGGCCGAAGACGAGACGACTCGGACCGATCTCCTCGAGAGCGGCGAGGTCGATCTGATCTATATGCCGGCCAAAAGTCGTCTCTCGTCGTTTCGCGATCGCGACGACGTTCGCGTCGACTCCCAGCAGTCCGCGGGGGCGGTTTCGGTCTGGCTCAACATCTATCGCGAGCCGACCGACGACGTGGCTCTGCGGCGCGCGCTCAACTACGCGGTCTCCCAGACGGAACTCGTCGAGACGGTACTCGAGGGGGTCGGCGAGCCTGCCCGCGGCCCGATATCGACGGTCATCGACTGGGTCGACGAGGACGAACTGCCGACCTACGAACGCGATCGGGACGCCGCGCGTGACCTCGTCGATCAGTCGGCCTACGACGGCTCGGAACTGACCTGTCTCGTGGACACCGATATGGACGACGGGAGGACGATCGGACAAGTTCTCCAGTCGTCGTTCGAAGAAATCGGCGTCGACGTCAGTCTCGAAGTCCGCGAGCGCGCAGCGATAAACGACCTGACGGACCGCGGCGAGTTCCACCTCCAGATCGGGAGTACGGGATCGAACAGCCCCGGCGCGGACTACCTCATGTGGGAGAGTTTCCACACGATGGGCGTCGACAACAAGGACCGCTACGAGGCCGAGGGGACCGGGCTGTACAACCTCGGCGGCGAGGTCGATGACCTCATCGAGACCGGCTATCAGGCGCGTGACCCGGCCGCGAAACGCGACGCCTACATCGAGGCACAGCGGAAAATCATGGCGGCGGCCGTCGTCGTCCCGCTGTTCTACCAGGAGTACGTCGTCGCCGCCGACGCCGCGCTCGAGGGACTCGAACTCCCTCCGATCGAGAAGTTCGCCGAGTGGAGCGATCTGACACGAACGGCCTGACGATGACTGCCTACGATTACCTCGCGTCCCGACTCACGACGTCGCTTGCCGTTACGGTCGGCGTCTCGCTCGTCACGTACGGGCTGGTATTTCTCACGCCCGGCGAGCCGGCCGAGATCATTCTCTCCCAGCAGCTCGGCCGCCAGCCCTCTGCGGCCGAAATCGAGGCATTCCGGGCGGAAAACGGCCTGAACGAGCCGATCCCGGTCCAGTACCTGAACTGGCTGCTGGACGTCTGCCGGGGCGATCTCGGCACGTCGTACTACAGCGACACGCCGGTCTCGACGCTGATCGTGGAGGCGCTACCGGTGACACTCGAGTTGGCCCTTGCCGCAATGGTCGTCGCGCTCGTGATCTCGATCCCCGCTGGCGTCGCCAGCGCCGTCCACCAAGGCTCCTCGATCGACTATGCAAGCCAACTGGGCGCGCTACTCGGCGTTTCGATGCCGAACTTCTGGCTCGCGTACCTGCTGATCCTGCTGTTCCCGCTGACGCTCGGCGTCTTCCCGGTCGCCGGTGCCGGCAGCGTCGGCCACCTCGTGTTGCCAGCGATCACACTGGGTACCGGCATGGCCGCCGTCGTCACGCGACTCGTCCGGAGTTCCATGCTCGAGGTCCTCGACGAAGCGTACGTCGATACCGCCCGCTCGACGGGACTCCGTGAGCGGATCGTCGTCTACAAACACGCGCTCCGAAACGCGCTCGTCCCGGTCGTAACGGTTCTCGGCCTCCAGTTGGGGACATTGCTGAACGGCGCAGTCGTCGTCGAGATAATCTTCCAGCGGCCGGGGCTTGGTACGTTGCTCGTCGATGCGGTGTTCGAACGCAACTACCCGGTCGTACAGGGGGTCACCCTCGTTACCGCGGTCGTCTTCGTCGTAACGAACCTGGTCGTCGATCTCACGTACCGGTATCTCGATCCCCGCGTCCGGCTCGGGGGTGAGACGGCGTGATCGGCCGTTTCGAGGCCCTCGTGGCGGGCCTTCGACGACGGTACCGTGCGGTTCGGACGTCCCGGGCGACCGCGGCGTTTTTTGCGAACCCGCTCAACGTTGTCGGGCTGGTGATCGTCGCCACCCTGACGATCGCCGCCGTGTTCGGTCCCGTCATCGCACCCTACGACCCGACGAGTCAGGACCTCGTGAACCGGTTACAGCCACCGACGCTGGCCCATCCGATGGGAACCGATCAGCTCGGACGGGACGTCTTCTCGCGACTTCTGTACGGTGCCCGGCTCTCGCTCGGTATCGCCGTCGCCGTCACCGTGATCAGGCTCGTCCTCGGGACGGCGATCGGCCTGCTCGCGGGCTATGCCGGCGGCCTGATCGACGAACTCCTGATGCGACTCGTCGACGTCCAACTCGCGTTCCCGGGGCTGGTACTCGCACTCGTGGTCGCCGGCATTCTCGGCCCCAGCCTCCGAAACGTGATGCTCGCACTCGCGGTCGTCGGCTGGGCGTCCTACGCCCGTCTCGTCCGCAGCAGTGTTCTTTCGACGAAAGAACGCGAGTTCGTCCAGGCGGCCCGGCTGATGGGCGTCTCCCGGCATCGCATCGCCATCCGTCATCTCCTCCCGAACACCATCGGCCCGATCATCGTTCTCGCGACGATGAACCTCGGAACGGTGATACTGGGAACGGCCGGTCTCTCGTTTATCGGCCTCGGCGCACAGCCACCGACGCCCGAATGGGGAACGATGCTTTCGACCGGCCGCCACCACCTCCGGGGGGCGTGGTGGCTCGCGAACGCTCCGGGCGCAGCGATCATGCTCACCGTCCTTGGATTCAACCTGCTCGGTGACGGGCTCCGTGACGTCCTCGATCCGAACCACGATACACCCCTCGAGAAACCGACGTGATCACGACATGACTGGACAATCGATGGATTCCACGTTGCTTTCGATCGACAACCTCCACACGCAGTTTCAGACTCGCAATGGCCCCGTCAGCGCAGTTGAGGGCGTCTCGATGACCGTCGACCAGGGCGAAATCGTCGGCCTCGTCGGCGAGAGCGGGAGCGGCAAATCCGTGACCGCACGCTCGATCGTCGGTCTACAGGACCCGGGCGAGATCGTCCGGGGATCGATCCACCTCGACGACGTGGCTGTGACCGATGCGACCGACCGACAGCTCCGCCGGCTCCGGGGAGACACCGTCTCGATGGTGTTTCAGGACCCGACTGAGACGCTGAACCCCGTTTTCGACGTCGGCGAGCAGATCGCCGAATCGATCAAGGTCCACGAGGAACCCGGTCCCCAGCGCCTGCTCGAGTACCTCCATCTCCCGCCGTTTAGCAGCCGGTCGGAGTGGCGCGAGTACCGCGAACGGGCGATCGACCTCATGGAACAGGTCGGAATCGCCAGCCCGGCCGACCGGGTTGACGCATACCCCCACGAACTCTCCGGCGGACAACGCCAGCGGGCCGGCGTCGCGATCGCGCTCGCATCCGACCCGGACCTGTTGATCGCCGACGAACCGACGACCGCGCTCGACGCGACCACGCAGGCACAGCTCCTCGAGCGGTTCCGTCAGTACAACGCCGAGCGCGGGACGGCGATCCTGCTGATCACGCACGATCTGGGCGTTGTCGCCGAAATCTGCGACCGCGTCGTCGTGATGTACGCCGGCGAGGTGATGGAAACCGGCCCGACCGAACGCATCCTCGAGGACCCTCGCCACCCGTACACGAAGGCGCTGCTCGAGTGTCTCCCCCAGCGCGTCGACCGGGAAAGCCGACTCCCGACGATCGACGGATCGGTTCCCGAACCGACCGCCGATCGGGCGGGCTGTCCGTTTGCCCCCCGGTGTGAGTACGCGACTGCCGCCTGTCGGGACGAGGAGGTCCCGACCGTTGCTCTCGCCGACGACCGCGGAAGCGTCACCTGCGTCGAGTCGAACTGGTCCGAGTCGGATACCCCGCCCTCGAGGACGGGCGCTCCCGGTGCCAGATCCGAATCGACCGCGGCTCCCGAATCGGCCCCCGCCGACTCGGACCGACCGTCCCCGATCGTCGAACTCGAGGGCGTTTCCAGACACTACTCGCTCGCGAGCGGGCCGATCGAACGCCTCTTCGGAGCCGACGACACGCTCCGGGCCGTCGACGGGGTCGACCTCGAGATCCGGGCCGGAGAGACGCTCGCGCTGGTCGGCGAGAGCGGCTGTGGCAAGTCCACGCTTGCATCGCTGATTACCGGCCTCGAGAGACCAACGACCGGGACGGTCCGAATCGACGGGACGCCGGTCGGCAGCGTCGCCGACCGCGATGCCGCTACCCTCACCGACGTCGGCGTCGTCTTTCAGGACCCGCACTCGAGTCTCAACCCCCGACTGACGGTCGAGCGAACGATCGGTGAACCGCTCCGGAGTGTCGGCTGGAACCGGCCTCGTCGCACGGACCGCGTCCGCGAGTTGCTCGATCGCGTCGGGCTCTCGGAACAGCAGGCGACGAGCTACCCCCACGAACTCTCGGGCGGACAGATCCAGCGCGTCGCGATCGCGCGTGCGATCGCACTCGACCCCTCGCTCGTCGTCCTCGACGAGCCGGTCTCCGCGCTCGACGCCTCCGTTCAAGCCCGCCTCCTCAACGTCCTCGCGGACCTTCAGGCCGATCTCGATCTCGCCTATCTGTTCATCTCTCACGACCTGACCGTCGTCGAACACGTCGCGGACCGCGTGGCAGTGATGTATCTCGGGGAACTGATGGAGGTCGGCCCCGCCGACAGGGTGTTCGATCGGCCGACACATCCGTACACGACGGCACTGCTCGAGGCGATTCCGTCGCTCGAACCAGACAGTTCGACCGGCACGTCGCTCGAGGGCACCCGTCCGAGCCCGGTCGAGCCGCCGAGCGGGTGTGTCTTCCGGGACCGCTGTCCGATGGCCGAGCCGGAATGTGCAGAAACCGACCCCGACCAGCGCCGACTCGGGCCGGGCCGCGCGAAGTGTCACTTCGCCACCACCGACGCATCCGATCCGTGACTCGCCGGGTCATCCTCGAGTCGCGCTCGACCGGGACCGTCCGAATCCGTATATCTGAATGTGGTTTATACTCCGGGGCACGAGACGAACGCATCGATCGAGTCGCGACTCAGGACGGATGCTGGTGCCGGATCTTCTCGGCCGTCATCCCCGGTACCGGCGTCCCACAGTCCTTGCATTTCCACTTGGGCGTCGGCGTCCCGCGTTCCTTCCGCAGGTCCTGTTTGAACTCGAGGCGGGCACCACACGGACACCGGTAGGTCGTGCGGGTCATAGTCGGACCAACCCCGTCGGGAGCGATAAACGATTCGCCGGCCGGGGCTCGGGCGCTCGAGTCGGCACCCGCACTTTCTCTCGGGGAGCGTCGGGATCAAGACGCTGCCGCCCGTCGTCCGGGACGATGCCGAAATCACACAGGATCCCGATCGAAACGGCGACGGCGACGGGGTCGCCCCCCGAGGTCGCCGCGGTTCATCACCAGGCCGACTCGGACGACTGGATCGTGTTTTGTCACGGCCTCCGCAGCGACAAGTCCGGCAGCTACGAGGGCCGGTGTCGGCGGGCCGTCAGGGAGGGGTACAACGCCGTCCGGTTCGACTGCCGGGGCTGTGGCGAGTCCGACGGTGCGTTCGTCGACGCCACCCTCGAGGCTCGACTGGCCGATCTCCGTGCCGTGACCGAGTACTTCGACCCGGATTCGTACGTCCTCTTTGGCTCGAGTTTCGGCGGGAAAATGGCTGTCCACGCCGCTGCGACGGACGACCGGGTGCGGGCGGTCGCGACGCGTGCGCCCGTGACGACTACCGATACGTTCGACGAGTATCGGTCGACCATCGACCGCGATGGGGCGGTGCAGTTCGAGACCGGCGAACGGATCGACCGTCGGTTTCTCGAGGCGCTGGATCGCTACCCCTTCGACGACGTCGTCGAATCGCTCTCGGTCCCGGTCGCGATCTTTCACGGCGGGGACGACGACGTCGTCGATCCCGCCGACAGCTTCGCGGCCGCTCGGCGACTCGAGACCGACGTCCTCCTCGAGCGGTTCGCTGGCGAAGGCCATCGCTTCTCGCGGGTGGCCGAGGACCGATTGCGGAAGCGATTGTTCGATTGGCTCGAGTGGGCCGGCGGCGAGAGCGGGCGGTGCTGATCCGCTGTGTAGTGGATAAATCAGATATTGCTATACACAATTCGTGTGTCGGCTCGACGACCGACAACCCGCGACACGCCGAAGCGAGTACAGCAAGCGGCGAACGCAACCAGGACCCGGATCCGTCACCGGCTTGGGGCCGGACACGTCTCCGACTCGGAGTATCTATCTTTAAGCAGCGAGAGAATCCCGGCGTTTACGCCGGGCGTGAATCGCGTCACTCAACCCCACAATCCACCGCTCGGTGGCAGACCGGATATTCCACGCTAATCCACACCATTACGTAGAATTATCTACATAGGCTATGCATGGCGATTGAGGTCACGCGCACCTACATTGGTTCCATCCAGAACCAGCGACAGGTCAGCGATGGCCTCGATTCGCTCGGAGACTCTGCCTCCAAAATTTGGAACGTCGCACGCTGGACAGCCGACCGTATCTGGAACGCAACCGGCGAAATCCCAGCTGAAGGGGTACTGAAGGCGTATATGAAGAACCAGCCGTGCTGGAAAGACTTGAACGCCCAATCTAGTCAGAAAGTCATCGAAGAACTTTCCGACGCTTTCCAGTCGTGGTTCGATCTGCGACAGACAGACTCTGAGGCAAATCCGCCCGGCTACCGCAAATACGGCGACACCCGACCACGTTCCACAATCACGTTCAAAGCAGACGGGTTCAAACACGACCCCGAGAACAACCGTGTCCGACTCAGCAAAGGCTCGAACCTCAAAGAAAACTGGTCTGACTTCATCCTCTGTGAGTATCAGACGCGCCCAGACGTTGACCTTTCGAAGGTCAACAAGGTACAGAACGTTCGGGCGGTCTGGAACGGCGACGAGTGGGAATTGCACCTCGTCTGCAAGATCGAACTCGAAAGGAACGACACCACAGGCGACGAAGTGGCAGGTATCGACCTTGGCATCACGAATATGGCCACGGTCGCATTCCCCGACGAATACGTCCTGTACCCGGGGAACTCGCTCAAACAGGACAAGCACTACTTCACTCGTAGAGAGTACGACACCGAAGGTGAGAACGGCCCGTCAGAAAAGTCGATGTGGGCGCGTCGGAAACTCGCAGACCGCGAGACGCATTTTTACCACGTTCTCACGGACACCATCATTACCGAGTGTGTCGAACGTGGTGTCGGCACGCTCGCGGTGAGTTGGCCTGAAGACGTACGAGAATCAGACTGGGGCAAGACGGGAAACAAGAAGTTGCACTCATGGGCGTTTGACCGCATCTACCAGTACCTCAAATACAAAGGCAAGATTCGTGGCGTTGAAGTGCTGAAGGAGAACGAGTGGAACACCAGTAAGACCTGCTCACGGTGTGGTGACGACACGCCGTCGAACCGTGTCGAACGTGGCCTATACGTTTGCTCGTCGTGTGAGTTAGTAGCCAACGCGGATTGTAACGGGGCGGAAAACATGCGACAGAAGATAACTCCGAGTCCTCACGGTGAGGATAGGAGTAACGGCTGTGTGGCACAGCCATCGGTACACCTGTTCGACCGCGAGAGCGGGACGTTCACCACGAGAGAACAGGTCGTATCGTAGACCGGCAAATAGCCCAACCTGCGGTACGGGAAGCCTCGCCGTTTACGGCGAGGAGGGTGTCACCGAGACGTCTACCCGGTGGACAGACCTGACTCGAGACGATCCTCGCGTGTTGTAGACGATGTTTGGCCCGGGTTTCTCTCCGGCAGTAGTACCCCTTTTCACCACGTCCCGTTCGACGGCTCTCCGGGTCGGTACTCCGGTGGCGGGGTGATATTCCGTGTCAGTTTACGAAACAGGGAGAGATACAGCAGGTATACTACCGTGAGGAGTGCCGGAATCACTCCGCCAAACCCGTAGATCGTACCGAGTCCGGCTGTTTTCAATGACAACACGAGGTATTTCGTCCGGTGCGGGCCGAGAATAGAGGCAACAGTCGCGCGGTTCACTTCGTCGTCTCCGGTGATATCGTTTACGTTCCTCGACTCGACACCTGCAAAAATAATGGCGAACCAGGCCATGAACACCGCCACCGTTGGCATCGTAACACGCAGCGTCGTACTGAGAAATATCGGGAGGAAAATCAGCACTGCCCAGACCACTGCGACGTATGCAGAATCAATGAAGGGATAGCGCTTCGAGTCGTCGTACGTATAGATGAATACGAGCGGCAATTGTGCGATGAGTAGTGCGAGCCCCGTTCGTGACGTCGATGCGAGGTCGATCGCAAAGAAGAGCGTGATGGCCTGATAGATGACGATACTGGCGAGGCTCGTATAGAGCAGTGGCGTATCGAAGCGTTCGACGAGCGCCGTCCTGTACGCGTTATTGATGCGGTCTTCCGGACTGATGTTGCGCCGGTCCTCGACGTAAATGACGTATACGCCCAGTGCAGGGAGGAGTATCCCAACACCGATTGCTGAAAGTGGGATATCGAGCGTGATTGCGGTTATGCATACCATAAGCACAGCGCCGATGCAAAGCCAGAGATTCAACAGGAAGGGGGTATGAACGGTCCGTGTATCCACAGTACTCGTACCGAGGCACCATGCTGAGTTAAAATTTCCTGAGGGAATGGAATCAAAACGCCGTCGAATGGCTCCGTTCGAAGAACATGTGAACACTTACCTATCCGAAACGGTCCGGGCTGGCTCATCCTCGGACTCCGCAGGAACGGGAAGCGTAATACGGACCTGTGCACCGCCGCTGTGCTGATTTCTACACTCGAAGACACCGCCCGCCTTTTCGGTCAGATACTTCACGATCCAGAGTCCGATCCCGCTAAGATGACTCATTTGGGTCTCTCCTTCCTCTCTTAGCACCTCGAGTTCGGTTTCGGGGATACCCTGGCCGTCGTCTTCGACGAATAACGTTACAGCGTGCTCCTCTATTTCGCTCCGAAGCACCACGGTAGCTTGATCGGGCTGGCCACGGTGTTCGACCGCGTTCTCGATTAGTTCCTGAACGGCGAAAGCGAATTTCGAATGACACTGCACGTCGACATCGTGGATTGACACCTCGAGAACGGTATCCGAGGGAATTTCGGCCTTCGTTATACCGTCTTCGACCATTTCCGGGAGGCTAGCAACCACGTTCCGGTCCTCACCGATCACACTATCGATAAGCCTAATTTTGTGGGCTTTGTTCACGATGTCTTCCGATGTATCCACAATATCTGTCAAATTATCGTCACCCCCATCGGGAAGGTCCTTTTGGAGACTTTCCGATTGACCGAGAATAATCTGCATCGACGTACGGATATCGTGTCGAAAGAACCTGATTAGAACGTCTTTTATCCGCTCGAGTTCTTTCTCCCGCTGTTTGAGTTCCGTTATTTCTCCGACGACGATTAATTTCCCGGCCAACCCACGACCGTACGCAAACGGTTGCGTCTGCGTTGTATAGTACTTGAGTTCGCCACGCTCCGTCCGAGAGAACGCCCCTTCGATTTCGCCTGTCGAAGAACGGGTCGGCAAGACGTCCTCGATACGTTCTCGGGAGTCCAAGTTCACATCGAACGTTTCAGCAGCGGTACTGTTCCCGTCGATGATTTCGTCTTCGGCGTTAAGAATGAAGACCGCTTCGTTGATGGCATTGAACGCTTGGTTTCGAGCGACGGGTGAGAACTCCAGAAACCCATGCCGGTTCACGGAGTGAGCGAAGTAGATTCCCGCGAACCCGTACAGTAGCGCGGTTCCATCGTAGTATGGGGGAAGGTAATCGACGATCGTGAGTGTCGTGGCGACCAGTACGCCGATGAAGAATATCGCGAGTGTCACCGCTCGTCTGCGATGCTTTCCGTCCGAGTGGATGGCTTCTGCGAAGAAAAGCGCAGTACTGGCGATCGTCATCAGATAGCCGTACCCCTGAACGATACCGACGAACAGGATTCCTTGTGGAAATCCGACTTGAAGCACGCCGTCGGTCCCAACAGTGTACTCGGCAGTGTAGACGATATCACCCGGATTGATCCAACTAAGGGCGAAGAATACGATCGCAGGCAGAAAAAAGAGGATGGCAGCTCTGTTCGATAGCGGTTGTTTGTAGGCAAACTCATACGCGAACAGGAAGAACGCGCCACCTGTTGCAGTAACGACTGTCCAGAAGACGTTCGCGATCGCATACGTAAGGCCAGCGGCTGGGACTAGATTCATCGTCGCGTAAAGAAATGCCCAGGCGGCCGCCAGAACCATGAAGAGAATAAACCATTGGATTGCCGGTTTCCGCCGCTTGTCGTACACCGTATAGGCGCTGTATAGTGCTGGGAGAGCGCTCATGTATAACAAAAATGTTATAGTTATATAATTTAGCATACTCATTCTTCTATCTCAATAGAAGATACGGCTCCGATCTATTAAAAAATTCTATAGCTTGGAAAAATATTGGTGGTGATATAGAAAACGTCTGACATTCGTGTCCTCTCATCGTCTCGTTGCTCAAAAACGAATCCACAATACCGTCCAGCGACGTCCGTGTGATGAGCCGGATGTCAGTTCCTCGAACGGGAACGCCGCATCGCCTATCAATGCTCATCACGCTACAGCCATGTTACTCACCCACGTTCCGTTCTCCGAACCCTATGTCGTCTCCACGGCGGGGTGTTTTCTCAGCCAGAAAAACCGGACCGCTTTTGATAGCCATGGCGGAAGGAACTGCCATACCAGTGAGTGAGGAAACCGACCTGTCGACCCTGCTTTCGGTTCTCGACGACGAGTACGCACGGGAAATCCTCACCCACACGAGCGTCGAACCCATGTCTGCTAGTACCCTGAGCGAACGGTGTGATGCCTCCCTCCCGACGATCTATCGACGACTCGATCGCCTCGAGGAGTGTCGCCTCGTCACCGAGGAGACCGAACTCGCATCCGACGGCAACCACTACAGCGTCTATAGTGCGAACCTCGACCACCTCGAACTGTCCTTGGAGGAGGGATCGTTCGAACTCGAGTTGACGTATCGCGAGGAAGACGTCGCCGACAAGTTCACCCGGATGTGGGAGGGGATGCGATGAGTCGGAACGTCGTCCGGATCGACGAGGCGACGCTGTTCGAGCTGTTGACCGTCGCGAGTCTCTTCCTCGTCGCGTTGTTCGGCGCGGTTATCGCGTATCAGGCGTACCGGGGGTACCGGCGCAACGACGCGCAGTCGATGCTCTATCTGGCCATCGGGCTCTTGCTGTTGACGGTGTTTCCTTTCCTGCTCAACGTCTTCGTGACGACGTTGGTCGATCCCGATCAGGTCGTCATCGCACTGCTCGAAAACGTGAGTCGATTGCTCGGGCTAGTTGCGATCACGTACTCGCTGTACGGTCGGCATTGAGTTGTCAGGCGGGCCGAAGCGGCAGGGACCACCGCTCAGGGGAACGGCCGACGCCGCACGTCCCCGCGCGAGGGGAGAATCGCGGGGACGTGTGGGGAAGGCGTCGCGGCCGTGGGATGATCGGATGCGGGGAAGCGGGGGACCACGCAGGCGTGCGGGGATTGCCTATCACGTCCCCCGTTTCCCGCTACTGCCCCGTTCCTATTAGTGATCCGAGAGCGTTTTCCGAGTCGGAAAATCCGCCCGACCGACGCGTTCGACGGTCCCGATCCCATAGGTTTGTGTCGACCCCAACCCTGCTAACGGCCATGCAGTATCTCGTCGGAACCGACTCGGTCCACACCACCGCAGCGATCTGTGATTACCTCGAGGAACGGGCGAACGGCGACGACGCCGTCACCGTGGTCGCCGTCGCGCCAGCCGACGACCCGACGGCGCGCCGGGACTGCGAGGAGGCGTTGAACGTCGCCCCCGTTCGGCTCGCGACGGTGGGCGAGGTCGAGACCGAGGTCCGTACCGGCTCCCCGGTCGCGGAACTCCGCGACGCGGCTACAGCCTCGGCGGCCGACGAACTCGTCGTGGGGGCTCACAGCGGCGATCCCGATGCGACGCGCGACCTCGGCTCGACCACGCGGGGATTGCTTGCGGATGCGGACCGGCCGGTCGTCGTCGTGCCGATCCCGGACCTCTAGCGGTTGCCCTCGTCGCCGACGGCTCGAGTGCTGACCGGCTCGAGACGGCCTCGTCGTCGCGCGAAAAGGGAAACAAATGGCGGCAGGCGGCTCAGAACGGGAACAGCGAGTCGGCCTCGAGATCCCGCTCGATGAGTTCGATCTCGTGGCCGTCCTGGTCCTTGGTGAAGGCGTACATGTCGTCGCAGCTCTCGGGATCGCGGTAGTCTTCGGCCTCCCGGGTCATGAGCTGCTCCCAGTCGTCGTGGAGGTCGTCGAGGCGGACACAGAGGTGACCCCAGGCGTCGCCCAGATCGTAGCTGCGGCCGTCGTAGTTGTATGTGAGTTCGACGGACATCGCCTCGTCGGCGGCGTCCGCGGGTTCGACGAAGTAGTTCGCGAAGGTGTCGGCCTCCCAGCGGCCGACCTCGTCGTAGCCGAACTTCCGGGTCCAGAAGCCGAGCGCTTCGTCGGCGTCCTCGACGCGGATCATGGTGTGATCGAGCGACCACAGCGCGCCGGTCTCGCGCTGGACGATCTCGATCTCGTGACCGTCGGGGTCTTTCACGAACGCGTAGCGCCCGCCACAGGACTCGGGGTCTCGATAATCGTCGACGCCCTCGTCCATGAGCTGCTGGTAGTAGTCCTCGAGTTCGCCCTCGGGAACGCGGACCGCAACGTGCCCCCAGGCGTCGCCCACGTCGGGCTCCTCGCCCTCGTTGTGGGTGATCTCGAGCATCGCGCCGTCCTCGTGCATGTTTTCGGGCCCGAGGTAGACGATGGTGAAGCCGTCGCCCTCGTAGCGGTCTTTCTCCTCATAGTCGAGGTGAGACTGGTACCAGTCGAGAGACGCCTCCAGATCGGCGACGCGAATCATCGTGTGATCGAGCGTTCCGTCCATACGCGAAGACAGGCCAGCAGACGGCAAAAACGTGGCGGAGGCGGCGGGCTACTCGTCTCCACCCGTCGAGTCCGCGTCGATTTCTCCCTCTGGCTCGGGCCCGGAGACGACCGGCTCCGTCGCGACCGGCTCGAGCCCCTTCCGGCCGGCGTCGAGTTCCGAGAGGCCGACGACGAGACCGACGAGGACGACGACGCCGAGCGGGAGGAAGACGATCGGCGGGACGCCGAGATAGCCGTTGAGCAGGTAGCAGCCGACGACCACGAGGAAGACGGTCAGGGCGTAGGGTAGTTGCGTGCGAACGTGATCGATCAGGTCCGCACCGCTAAACGTCGCCGAGAGGACCGTGGTGTCGGAGATCGGCGAGGCGTGATCCCCGAAGATCGCACCGGAGAAGACGGCACCGACGGCGACCGGAACGAGTTCGAACCCGCTTCCGAACTCGTAGGCGACCCGGACCGCGATCGGGGTGACGAGTCCCATCGTCGCCCACGACGACCCCATGGTAAACGCGACGAACGCGGCGACGAAGAGGATGAGGACGGGGAGCAACGCTTCCGAGAGGTACGGTTCGGCGACAGTCGCCACGTATTCGCCGGTGCCGAGCGTCTCCGCAACGCTGCTGATCGTCCACGCGAGGACGAGGATGGTCACCGCCGTCAGCATGATTCCGAACCCGTCGATGACGGTCTCGACGCCCTCGCCGATGTCGAACAGGCCGTAGGCGAGGCCGATCGCGATCGCGGTCACGACCATGGCGAAGGAACCCCATATCAGCGCCGTCGCGAAGCTGCCCGCCCCGACGACATCGATCAGTACCTGCGTGAATCCCGCGTCGTTGACGGCTGCACCGAACGCAGTCGGCGCTCCCGCCTCGGCCTGACTCGACTGCCAGGACTGATATCCCGTCCAGAACGCGCCCGCGAGCGTGACCGCGACCAGGACGACGACGGGCGCGAAGAAGGTCCGCAACATCGGCCGCTCGTCGATCGGCTCGCCGAGGTCTTCCTCGACCTTCTGGAGCGGCTGTGCCCCTTCGCGGTTGACCGCGCCCGTCGTTCGGGCGCGGTGTTCGGCGTCGAGCATTTCGCCGTAGTCCCGGCCGGTGTAGACGACGATCCCGACCATGACGATCGCCAGCAGTGCGTAGGTGTTGTACGGAATCGAGCGCACGAAGGTCGCGAACGCCGTCGGGGCCTCACCCGCGACACCCATCTCCTCGTAGGCACTGCCGATCAGCGACAGCTGGAACGCGACCCAACTCGAGATGCCAAGCGTCGCGACGGGCGCGGCCGTCGAGTCGACGATGTAGGCGAGCTTTTCGCGGGAGATCCGCAACTGATCGGAGATTTCCCGCATGGTACTGCCGACGATGGCGGTGTTGGCGTAGTCGTCGAAGAACATGGCGATGCCAAGCCCCCACGTGGTCAGTCCGACGGTCTGTTGCGTCTCGAGGCGGTTTGTGGCCCAGTTTCGGACGGCGATCGCGCCGCCGAGTCGCCAGATGAGAGCGACACCGGAGCCCAGAAGCAGCGTGAAGACGAGGATCTGGACGTGGAAGCCGTCGTCGACGATGATCGCGGCCACGATCCAGTCGAAGGTCTGTGCGATGCCGTGGCCGCCGGTATGGATGATCGCACCCGACCAGATGCCCAGAAACAACGCCAGCATCGGTCGGCGGGTCGCGATCGCAAGGGCGATCGCCAGTAGCGGCGGGACGAGCGAGAGTATCCCCGAACCGATCAACTGTGAGAGCCACTCGATAGCAACCATATCTACCTACTAGTGGGGCTGCCGGATATTTTTGAGCGTTCCGTTTCGAACCCGTTCAGGTCAGAAACCCGAGGCTATCAGAAACTCACTGAGGCGGGCTAGTAAACGGCAGTATAGCCGACGATAGTACGCACTGAAACGATTCACACACTAATCGAAACGCAATCGTTCGAGTAGGAAGCGACGTACTGATAGTCTCCGGCAGGGTATCGTCCGCTCGGCCGAACCCGTCGACGCGCTACCGTCGCAGAATCAGTTTCAGTACGTCCTCGTCCTCGAGGACGTGATCCGTCCCGACCTGCTGTTGGTCGTGGGCCGAACTCGGGCCGGTCACTCGCGCAAAACGGAACCGCTCTTCCATCTCGCCGCCGAGTTTCGCGACGGCCTCGCCGACGGTCGCGCCTTCCTCGACGACCAGCGGCTCCTCCCAGTCGATCCCGCGGCCGGGTTTGTCCATGTAGACCCGAATGAGCCCGAGGTTCTCCCAGAGGCGATCCTTGAGCGCCTCGAGGCCCTTCTCCTCTTCGGCGCTGATGAAGGTTACTTCCTCGGGGTCGAGGCCGCGCTCGCGCAACTGCTCGTCGACGGTTTCCTTGTAGTCGGGGTCGATGAGGTCGACCTTGTTGACGCAGGTGATCGAGGGGATGTACTCGCGATTTTCCATCAGGCCGTCGACCAGCCGGTCGATGGTGACGTTCTCCTGGAGGTTGACGTCGGCGTTGACGTAGCCGTGTTCGCGGAGGACGTGCTTGATCGTCTCCTCGTCTAGGTCCTGGTCGGTACTCGAGGTGATCTTGATGCCGTCTTTGATCTTCGGACGGACCGTGACCCGCGGGGGCTGCTGGTCGACGCGGATGTTGATGTCGTGGAGTTCCTTCTGGAGACGGTCGTACTGTTCGATCTCGAACACCGAGAGCATGAAGACGATCAGGTCGGCGTTGCGCACGACCGCGAGTACCTGCTGGCCGTCGCCCTTGCCCGCGGCCGCGCCCTCGATCAGTCCGGGCACGTCCAACATCTGGATGTTCGCGCCGCGGTGGCTGAGCATCCCGGGGTTGACGTCCAGCGTCGTGAACTCGTAGGAGCCGGTCTCGCTCTCGGCGTTGGTCATCGAGTTCAACAGCGAGGACTTGCCGACGCTCGGGAAGCCGACCAGCGCGACGGTCGCGTCGCCGTGTTTCTCAACGGAGTAGCCGCCGCCACCGCCGCTGCCGGACTGCTGGTTCTCGAGTTTCTCCTTTTTCTCGGCGAGCTTGGACTTCAACCGGCCGATGTGGGCCTCCGTGGACTTGTTGTAGGGCGTGTTGGCGATTTCTTCTTCGATCTCCTCGATCTCGTCCTCGAGCCCCATTTGGTCGTACACAGCCGGTCGGGCCGAAAAACCCTTTCGAGACTCCGCGTGGGCTCCCCGAGAGGTGCCGGAAACCCGGACGGTCGTTTCCTCGCGCCGGTTCGTTCCCGAGAGCTTCGATTAGCTATACCGTTCCCCGAGCGGTATGTCAGCGTATGCACAGGCGGGAGTACGTCACGGCGGTGGGAACCGTGGGAGCGCTCGCGACGCTCGGGACCGGGCGGGCACAGCGGGCACTCGAGCGGGGGTGTCCAGTCGACGACGCAACGAGCGTCCGGCCCGGCGAAGACGTCGTGTTCGAAGCGGCGGCAACGCCGGGCGTCGATCCGGCGACGGCCGAGTGGACGGTCGAGGGGCCGGGAGCGGCCGACCTCGCGGGAGCGGCCCCCTTCTGGAGTTACACGTATCGGACGGGGCATCCGGCGGCTCACGGCCGATTCGAGGAGCCCGGCGTCTACGAGGTGTCGGTGACCGTCGACGGGGCGAGCCTCGCGTGGCAGGTTACCGTCACCGACGACGCACCGTCGGCACCGACCGTCGAACTGACCTGCGAACCGGGACCCGACACGACTATCACGCCGAACGAGTCGATCGAGGTCACCGCGACGGCCGCCGACGACCACGGCGTTCTCCATTGGCTCGTCTGGCAGGAAGGGCGCAACGCAACCTACCTCGAGCGGGCCGATCTGTCGGGGTCGACGGCGACGGTCACCTACGCTACGACCGGGGGCGATGCGATCTGGTTCATCGGCGGCTATCCGATGGCCGCGTGGGCCATCTGTCGCGACGGTCGGACGCGGGCAGCCCAGACCGACGGCCCGTCTGTCGAGGCGCTGCGTGACGTCTCGATCACCGGGACGAACACGCCGGTTCACGCCGGCGAGGACCTCGTCGTCGACGCCGAGGTCGCGGTCGAGGGGCACTCGACCTATCACGGGTTCGTCGAGGCGACCGTCGATCTGATCGTCGGTCACGATCCGACCCACGTCGACAGCGAGACCGTCGAGGTGTTCGCGGGCGAGTCCGAGCCGGTGTCCCTCGAGTTCACCACTGCGACGGTCCGCAACACCCAGACGTTCCCCGCCCGCGTCGAGACGCGCCACGCCGCCGCCGAGACCGACGTCACCGTCATCGGAACCGATGACGCGGCCGAACACGGCCATCTGTCGGTGACCGGCCTCGAGACGAACGCACCGGTCACGGGTGGCGAGTTCCTCGAGGTGACGGCCACGCTCGCGAACACGGGCGAGGGGCCGGCGAGTCGCGAGGTCGAACTCGTGGTGGGGCACGATCCGACGACCGTCGATAGCCGATCGGTCGCCGTCGGGGCTGGCGAGACGACGACGGTCACGATGGGCTATGACACCTATCCCGTCGCGAACGACGACGAGTTCCCCGTCCGCGTGCGGACGGGCGACGACAGTGCTTCGCAGTCGGTCCTCGTCTACGGGCGCGACGGGGGCGACGGCGACGACGAGGCGCAGTTCGCCGTGTCGATCACCGGAACGAACGCGCCGGTGTCGGGCGGCGAATTCCTCGCGGTGACCGCGACCGTCGAAAACGTCGGCGGAGCCGCGGGGTCGGGCGACGTCGAACTCGTGGTCGGCCATTCGCCGGAAGTGGTCGATTCCAGAAGCGTCGGACTCACGCCCGGTGAGACGACGACGGTCCGACTTGGCTACGACACCTACCCCGTCGCGAACGACGATACGTTCCCGGTGTCGGTCCGATCGACCCACGCGAGCGACACGCGGACGGTAACGGTCTACGGGACTGACTGATGCACGATCGAAACGGAGCGCGATCTCGCCGTCGCGGTAGCTGAGCGTCTCGAATCGCCGTCGCCGGCCGGGGTCCGCATCGGCCGATAATCCCCGCTACTACTACCCAGTATAATTACCATTCACAACGAAATTCCGGTACACCTAAACGACCTGCGGGCGACCCTCGAGTATGTCGAACGCGTCGCAGCTGCGTGACAGCACCCAGATCGTGCTTCCCGCGGAGACCCTCGAGTCCCTCGAGCCGCAGCTCGACGAGGCGTTCACCGTCACGATCGCGCCGGCCGGCGAAGAGCGCCGTCGGATCATCGGAAGTCCCGTCGAGATCCGAGACGTCCACGAGTTTCTCACCCGCCGCGGCATCAGCGTCCGCTGATTCCACTTACCGCTCCGGGTGCGTCGGCGCGTCGAACCCGCCCCGAACCAGCGTCCGCTGATTCCACTTACCGCTCCGGGTGCGTCGGCGCGTCGAACCCGCCCCGAACCAGCGGTTTCGCGACGTGGCGACGCGCACACGGCGGCACCTCGTACCAGCCGCGCTCGAGGCCTCGTTCGAGGCGTCGAGTCGCCTTCTCGTCCCGGCTCGTCCCGCAGTCCCGGCAGCGGTACCCCTGATTCCGGCCGGCGCTTTTCATCCGCCGGTCGCAGTCGGGACAGGTCGGCGTCACCCGCTCGGTGCGGACGAGATCGCGGACCGCCAGCTTCTCGAGTTTGAGCGTCCCGTCCGCCACTTCACCACAGGCCGTGACGCGGTCGCCGACCCGGAGCGCCCGCACCCGATCGCGGAACCGTTTCGTCGGTTCGAAGGCGGCACAGGTCAGCCGCTCGGTCGCTGCGCTCTCGCCGACCTCGGGCGGCTCGAGGTCGACGAAGACGTGGCCGCCGCGGCGGGTCTCGGGCCCGCTGGCGACCCGGCCGGGGAGCCGGTAGGCCCGTCCGTCCCGCACTTCGGGGATCGAGCCGTCCCGGAGGTGGACGTCGGTCCCCTGATTGGTCACGAACAGTTGGCTCGAAGCGGCCGGTTCGGCCTCGATCCGCCGGGCGACCGTCCGGACCGCGTCCGGATCGTCGCCGCGGATCCCGTGCAGGATCGGGCCCGGCGTATGCGGGACGCAGACGGTCTCGTCCTCGCCGCGATCGACGGTGTCCCAGACAGCGGGATAGCCCCGGTCGGCCGCCGCGAAGACGCTGTCGTGATCGACGTCGCGGGGCGTTCCCCAGCGATTCGGCTCGCGATAGGAGATGTACTCGTAGGTCCACTCCTCGAGCGCCGCCCACGCGCCGACGGCGGCCAGCGCGCCGATCCGGCCCCGGCCGTCCCCGGCATGCCACGACCGATAGCCACAGCCGTCGACGAGCGCTACGGCGTCGTCGATCGCGAGGTGATCGCGGATCGCAGCCCGCGAGAATCGGCTCACCGCGTCGGCCACGTCGCCAGGGTCGTGATCCGCGACGACCAGCCCGGGATTCGTGCGTTCGTCGGCGGTTTCGGAAAGCGCCTCGAGGCGGTCGCGGGCGACGGCGAACGCCGTGTCGGGATCGCAGTCGGTGTGGATCGCCAGTGCGGCGTTGCCCCGCGTCTTGTACTCGACGGCGGGGTTGAGCCGGACGAGGAGGATGCGGGAAAGCGCCGCTCCGTGGTCCCGTTGCAGTCGATCCGCGATCGTCGCGGCGAGGTAGGTCGTACACATCCCGCGCTCGCGCGAGTCGGTATCGTCGATCCCGACGACGGTCATCGGCGGTCCTTGGCCGGGCAGCGGGTAACCCCTTTCGGGACGGCGTTGTCGTCGGGGATCGGCACCGGTCGCGGGTCGAACCAACTATATAAGCATATTCCCGGTACGGGTCCGAATCGCGACACGGCACACGGACATATCGGGGAAAACGTCTTATAGGAGGAATCGCTTACAACCCCCTATGTCCCGCTCCGCAATGGTCGGCAACGTGACCGCGATGTTAGAGGACGCGGGATTCGTGGTAAGCGACCGGTGTGCGATCCGGCCGAAGAGCTTCGATATCGCCGCGCGCCGCGGCGACGATCTGCTGTTGGTCAAGATCCTCGCGAACATCGACGCGTTCAACGAAGCGACCGGCCACGAGATGCGGCGGCTGGGGACCTACCTCCGGGCGACGCCGCTGGTCATCGGCCTGCGGAGTCGCGACGAGGACCTGAAACCCGACGTCACCTACTTCCGACACGGCGTGCCGGTCCTCAGCCCCGACACGGCGTATAACCTCTTTATCGAGGAAGTACCGCCGCTGATCTACGCCGCCCCGGGCGGCCTCTACGTCAACATCGACGGTGACCTGTTGGCCGACGAACGCGAGGACCGCGACTGGAGTCTGGGCCAACTCGCCAGCGAACTCGGCGTCTCCCGACGGACCGTCTCGAAGTACGAGGACGGCATGAACGCCTCCGTCGAGGTCGCGCTGGAACTTCAGGACCTCTTTGACGCGCCGCTGACCAGCCCCGTCGACGTCCTCGAGGGGGCCGACGACGTCCACGAGAGCGAGGCGACCCCGGACGACCCCGAGGCGGACCCGGACGACGAACGGGTCGTCGCCGTCTTCACCCGGGCCGGTTACAGCGTCCATCCGACGGTCCGCTCGCCGTTTACCGCGGTCAGCGAGGACGAAGACGACAGCGACGTCGTCCTGACCGGCCACTCCGAGTTCACCAAGGCCGCGGAGAAACGCGCCCGGATCATGAGTTCGATCGGTCGCGTGACCCGCACCCGATCGGTCTACGTCGTCGACCGGGCGAAACAGGACAACGTCGACGGCACCGCCCTGGTCGAACGCGACGAACTCGACGACCTCCGGAACGCCGACGAACTCCGCGATGTCATCCGGGAACGTGCCGACTACGAGGAAGCGGCCTGATCGGCCGCCGTCTTGGGGAGGCTCACCACTCACGAATACACACCCTGATGACACTCGATACTCACGTCGATCTTGTCAGTGAATACCGCGCCCTCTCCGTGGCGGTCCTCGCCGTCCTCGGACTCGTGTTCAACATCGGCACGACCGTGACGACGGCCGGCGACGCGGTTCTGTTTCTCACAGTCTCCGTCGTCGTCGGCTACCCCCTCTTTACGGTGTTCAGTTTGTTCTCGAGTCGGTTCTGGCGGGACGAATAGTTCGCTCTACCGGCCGTCACCAAAGCGACTGCGACGCAGTCTGCCCCACGAAAACAGTTGCTCGAGTCGGTTTCAGGCCGCGCCGCCGTAGGTCTCCTCCAGATATTCGACGATGTCGTCGCTTTCCGACATCCCATCGACCCCGTTGGTCTCGTCGACGATGACCGGCACGCCGGTCTGGCCGCTGACCTCCTGGACCTCCGTTCGATCGTCGTGGGAACGGGGCACTTCGATGGTGTCGTACTCGAGCTCAAGTTCGTCGAGCTTCGAGCGGACCTTCGCGCAGTACGGACAGCCGGGGAGTTCGTACATCGTGATGTCTGCCATGGTCGACTAGTGGCCCGGAGGCCGTATCAGCCCACCGGTCGACCGAGCGGTTGCCGGAACCTCGGGGCGGCGAAACGGCGGCTCGCGGGCGAAACACGGATGGCAGACGGAGACGGGACCGTCAGAACGAGAGCATCTCGGCGTCGACGGCGAAGTAGACGGCGAAGTAGGCGACGAAGGCGATCGCGAGTACCCACTGCCCGGTCGAGACGTCGTCGGCCTCGCCCATCGCGCCTTTGACGAGCGGGTAGCTCATGATCCCGGCAGCGAGCCCGTTCGAGATCGACGCGGTCATCGGCATGACCGTGATCGTCAGTCCGCCCGAGATCGCCCACGCGGGATGTTGCCAGTCGATGTCGGTGACGCCTTGCAGCATGATGATCCCGACGACGACCAGTGCCAGATAGGAGGCGTACTGTGGGATCGCGCTGATCAGCGGCACGAGCAGCAGTGACAGGAAAAACAGGGCCCCAACCACGAGCGCGGTGAAGCCGGTCCGGCCGCCCTCCTCGACGCCGGTCGAGGACTCGATGTAGGTCGTCACCGTCGAGGTCCCGATCATCGCACCGACCGTGGTCCCGATCGCGTCGGCCATCAGCGGGCGCTCGATCTGGGGAAGGTCGCCGTTCTCGTCGAGGAAGCCGCCAATCTGGGAGACGCCGATGAGCGTCCCGGCCGTGTCGAAGAAGTCGACGAAGAAGAACGTAAACACGACGATCACGAAGACGAGCGGATCGTCGGAGATCATGCCGAGGCCGTCGATGAAGCCGGCGACCAGCGGCGTGAAGTCGTACTGGACGTTCGCGATCAGGCTCACCAGCCCCTCGTTCGTCATTCGTTCGTAACTCCCGGGCGGCGTCAGCGTCCCTGGCGAGACGACGTCGACGGCCGTCAGTAGCCAGCCGGCGACGGCCGTGGCGATGATCCCGATGACGATCGACCCTCTGATACCGCGAGCGTGTAAGACGAGCATCAGCGCGAGCCCGGCGACCGACAGTGCCGCGACGGCGCTGGTTGCGACGTTCCCCAACGAAACGAGCGTGTCCGGGTTGTCGACGACGAGTTGCATCTCCTGCAGGCCGAGAAAGAGCAGGTAGACGCCGATCCCGGCCCCGACGGCGAACTTGACCGGTTCGGGGAACAGCTCGATGATATAGCGGCGCGCGCCGACCGCGGTCAGAAGAATGAAGACGATCCCCTCGACGAAGACGGCCGCGAGCGCGACCTGCCACGGGACGCCGAGCCCGAGGACGACCGTGTACGCGAAGAAGGCATTCAGTCCCATCCCGGGCGCGAGGCCGAACGGACGGTTCGCCCAGAACGCCATCACTAGCATGGCGACCACCGAGGAAAGGATCGTCGCGACGGTGATCATCTGCGTGACTTCACCCGTATTGTAGTCCTCGAGCGAGATCGCCTCGCCGAGGATGACCGGGTTGACGACGATGATGTACGACATCGCCAGGAACGTCGTCAGCCCCGCGATCGATTCCGTCTCGAGGTCGGTCTCGTGGTCGCCGAATCGGAAGTACGCTGCGAGCGAGTCGAGTGCCCCCATATTGGATGCTCGAGCATAACAACAGGGGTTAGTTAAGCGTTCTTGTCCGGATCGACGCGGAATGTGACCACGTTCGTGCATAGTCGATCGAACCCGCCGGCCCACGGCCGCCGCGAGCGCCGCGGCACCGCACCGTCTTGGGCAGCGATGTCGGACGAACGTATTTCACCCCGGAGCGTGTATCCTGTTCACATGAGGTTTGTCATCGTGGGGTACGGCCGAGTCGGCTCCCGGACCGCGCGCATCCTCGCGGAGGAAGGCCACGACGTCGTCGTCGTCGACAACGACATGGACCGGATCGAGCGCGCCAGCGACGACGGGCTCGAGACGGTCCACGGCGACGGTGCCGACGAGGACGTCCTCGTCGACGCCGATATCGGGACCGCCGACGCGATCGGTGCGTTCACGCCCGATCTCAACGCCAACTTCGCTGCCTGTATGGTCGGGACCCACCACGGCTGTCGGACCATCCTGCGGATCGACGAGGACTACCGCGAGGACATCTACGAGAAGTACGCCGAGGAGGTCGACGAGATCATCTACCCCGAGCGGCTGGGTGCGGCGGGTGCGAAGACGGCGCTTTTGGGCGGCGACTTCAACGTCGTCGCCGACCTCGCGGCGAACCTCCAACTGACCGTTCTCGAGATCCGAGAGGGATCGCCCGCGGTCGGCAAGCGGATGAGCGAACTCGATCTGCCCGAGTCCGCGCGGATCTACGCCCATGGGCGCGCCCGCGAATCGCTGACCATCCCGTTGCCCGGGACGGAACTCGCGGTCGGCGACGAGGTTGCGGTCATCACCGAGACCGACCACGCGGCCGACGTTCGGTCATCGCTGTTGCCCGCCGGTGCCTGAACCTCGCGGTAGCGATCGGATCGAAAGGGGGGAGAGGAACGGTAGCAGGCGCGCGGACGGACGGATGGGGGAGGGGTGGGGAGGCCGTCAGCGCGCCTGTTCGTTCCGACGGTTTCGAACCCAATAAAACTGCGTCAGACGATCGACTGACGACGGTCAGTTGGCGTCCGAATCGTCGGCGGGTCGGAAGACGAGGACGTTCTGGTGGACCATCGACGGGACGAACGAGAACGGGTAGCCGTAGACGTGGAGGTCCTTCGTCGGATCGTACCAGATCAGGGTCGCCGCCAGCGTCAGCGGCGCGGCCGCTTCGATCGCCTGCGCGAGTTCGGCGGAGAGGAACTCGTAGGACTGTTCGCGGTACATGTCGCCGATGAAGACGACGACGTGGCCCTCCGGCGCGACCGCGTCCGCAAAGCGGTCGAACTTCGCGGCCATATCGTCGAGCCAGTCGGCTTTCGTCTCCCACTCGCCGTCGGCCGTCCCCTCTCCGCGGGAATCGGGGCTCGCGTCGCCGTCGCCGCTCCCGCCGCCCGCATCGTCGGCGTCCCGACCGTCGAACGAACCCAGACTGCTCTCGCGAGTCCGGCGCTCGTTGCGCGTCTGCTCGAGTTCGTCCATGTGCCAGTAGGGGACGTCGGTCAACAGGAGGTCGACCGAGTCGTCGGGGACCTCCTCGATCAGGTCCGCACAGTCGCCGTGGCGCATCTCCTGCTCGGCCAGTGGCGGGTCGCCGCGCTCGCGTCGCTCCTCGTTTTCCCGGACGAGGGCCGTCTCGTAGATCTCGACCCATCGGCGCGTGCGCTCGAAGCCGATGGCCTCCCGCAGGCCGGTCCCCTCGTGTTCGCAGACGCTTGCGCCCAATAAGGTGCCGCCGACGCCGGCGAAGGGATCGAGGACAGTGTCGCCGGCCTTGCTGAACCGGCCGATCAACTCCGCACAGAGCCGCGGGGGCTTCTGGCCGCCGTGTTCCCTCCGCAAGTCGTGCTGGAGGGCCGGCGGATAGCCCTCGGCGATCACCGACTTCGTGGCGTACTTCCACTCCTTGCCGGTGAGGTCGTTGACCCGGTTGCGCTCGTCGTAGATCCCGCGGCCCTCGAGGTAGGTCTGGTGATCGGCCAACTCGTCGGTATCGATCACCTCGCCGTCCTCGACGGGCAGTGACTCCTCGCGTGCGCGCTCGGCGTCGAACCCGCCGTCGTCGTCAGTGAACAGCCGGCTCTGGCGGTGCCGGCCCCCGTCGTCTGCCATACCTCGAGTGGTCACGCGACCCGTTTAAATACTCCTTTCGCGATCCGCCCGCTCGAGCGTCCCGGTCGTCCCTGCCGTTTTTGCTTGCCCCCTCCAAAAGCGTCCGATACGATGCTCCCCGTCGGAGACGTCGCTTCGCTGATAGTCGGCGTTCTCGCCCTCTGGATCGGCGCTCGCTTCCTCGTGACCGGCGCCTCGCGGCTCGCCGGCGCGGCCGGGATCCCGGCGCTCGTCGTCGGACTCACGGTGGTCGCCTTCGGCACGTCCGCGCCGGAAATCGTCGTCTCGACGGGGGCCGCGCTCGAGGGCCGGGGCGACGTCGCGGTCGGCAACGTCGTCGGCTCGAACGTGTTCAATCTGAGCGTGATCCTCGGGCTCGTCGCCGTCATCGCACCGTTTCGCGTGTCCGAGCCGCTGCTTCGCCGGGACGTACTGGCGATGGCCGCCTCGACGGCCATCGCGGTCGCCGTCCTCGCGAACGGCCTCGTCTCGCGGCTCGAAGGGGCCGTCCTCCTCGCGCTGCTGGCGGGCTATCTGGCGGCGCTCGTGATCGCGGTCAAGAACGGCGACGAGGCGGCCGAACCGACGGGCGACTCGAGCGGGGCGACCGAC
>NZ_JBPJSJ010000012.1:0-126601 GCF_051225675.1 Natrinema sp. CGMCC1.2065
GGCGGTCCCGGACCGTCGCCGGCCGGCGGCCCGCGGTCGTCCTCCGGTGGTCCGCGGTCGTCGTCAGTCGGCGCTTCGGGGTCCCCCTCGCCCGCTCGATCCCGATCCGCCATGCCGGGCTCGTCCCCCTCGCCGGTCGTGTCGACGCGTTCGAGCGGCCGATCGGACCGGTCGCCGGCCGCCGTCTCGTTCGCATCGGTCGCGTTCCCGGCGGCCGCCGACAGCTCGTCGATCGAACCCTCGCCGCTCGTCGGCCCCGCCGGCTGCAGGCTCGGTGCCAGTGCGAGAGCGGTCACGGCGACCGCGAGCAGGACGACGGCGACGGTTCCGAGCAGCGTCGCCGTCGAGGGCCGGTCGACTCGAGGCTGCGGCATTCGGTTCGTCGGTAGGTTCGCTCACTGCTTTGTTACGCGCAGCCAACACCGCTGCTCGAGGGGCCTCAGTCCCCGGCCGTTCGCTCGAGTCGTCGCGCGAGCAGCGACGCCGCTCCGCCGACGCCGGCGAGCCCGGCCCCGATACCGAAACCGGGGACGCCATCGTCGGAACCGCCCGTTCCGCCACCGCCGTCCGCCCCGCCGCCGGTCCCCCACTCGAGATCGCCGTGGTGACCGAGCGTTCCCAGCAGCACGCGGGAACCGTCGCTCGAGCCCTCGAGGCCGGCCTCGAGGGCGTAGACGTGGCCGTCCCAGCCGCCAACGTAGACCGTCCCGTCGACGACCGTCGGCGACGAGTCGACGCGATCGTCGGTCTCGTAGGCCCAGCGCTCGTCCCCGGAGTCGGCCGCGAGCGCGTAGACGGTCCCGTCGTCGCTACCGACGAGGACGGTATCGTCGGCGACCGTCGGCGATGATCGGACCTCGCCGTCTGTCTCGTGGGTCCACGCCGTCTCGCCCGAGTCCGCGCCGAGCGCGTAGACGGTCCCGTCGTCACTGCCGACGTAGACCGTGCCGTCGGCGACCGTCGGCGTCGATCCGACGACGCCACCTGTGTCGAACGTCCAGCGCTCCTCGCCCGCGTTCGCGTCGATCGCGTGGACCCGGGTATCGGCTCCCCCGACGTAGACCGTTTCCTCGGCCACCGTCGCGGACGAGGCCACGGAGCTGGTGACCTCGTACCGCCAGACTTCGTCGCCGCCGGCCGCCGTCAGGGCGTAGACGTAGCCGTCCCAGCTACCGACGTAGACCGTCCCGTCGACGACCGTCGGCGACGCCGAAATCGGCCGCTCGGCCTCGTACATCCAGACCTCGTCGCCGCCGTCCGCCGTCAGGGCGTAGACGGTGGCGTCGTTACAGCCGACGTAGACCGTGCCGTCCACGACCGACGGCGAGGAGAGGACCTTCGAGCCGGCCTCGTAGCTCCAGCGCTGCTCGCCGGAGGCCGCGTCGATCGCGTAGACGGTACTCGCCTCGTCGCTGCCGACGTAGACCGTGCCGTCCACGACCGCCGGCGTCGGATACAGCACGTCGCCGCCGGACCGGACGACACCGGTGTCGAACGTCCACTCCTGCTCGCCCGATTCGGCGTCGATCGTGTACAGGACGCCGTCCCCGCTGACGGCGTAGGCGGTCCCGTCGACGACCGTCGGCGAGGAGCGGACGTCCCGCCCAGTGTCGAACGCCCAGCGGACCCGATCGTCGTCGCTCGGCTCGTCGGGCTCGCCCGAGACCGGTCCCTCCTCTTCGCTCTCGCTGGTCTCTTGAATCGTCGCCCGGCGTGTTCGAACCGCGGCGCTCGCCGCCGACGAGTGCGCCGCCGTCCCGACGAGCCCCACACCGGCCGTCCGCAGGACGGTTCGCCTGTCGATCCGCGATCGGTCCGCTCGAGTCCGCCGGTTCGCATCGTCCCCCTCTGTCATGGCCAAACATATGTAACAGATCCTGATAAACGGCCTGTTCGACAGGAGTGAGACGGATCGCGTTCGATCGCCGATCAGCAAGAACCCGTCGGCCCCGCGGGGTGCCGGACCCACGGACCGGCGGCACGGCCGAACAATGATATGGGCGGCCCACCCAGTGGGAGTCAACGGATCTCGCCGACCATGACGAGTCATTACGATCACGCGCAGGTGCAGGAGTTTTGGCAGTACGTCTGGGAACGCGACGACGTCTACGAACTCGACGACGACGCCGTCGACCCGACGTACGTCCTCGGGATGTTCCCCTACACGTCGGGGACGCTTCACATGGGACACGTCCGTAACTACGCGATCACGGACGCCTACGCCCGCTATCGGCGAATGTGCGGCGACGACGTCCTCCACCCGATGGGGTGGGACGCGTTCGGCCTCCCCGCGGAGAACGCCGCCTTCGAGCGCAAGACCGACCCCCGCTCGTGGACCGAGGCCTGCATCCGGCGCATGCGCGAGGAACTCGAGACGATGGGCTTTGGCTACGACTGGTCGCGCGAGATCACCACCTGCGAGCCCGACTACTATCGGTGGAACCAGTGGCTGTTCGAACGCTTCTACGAGGAGGACCTCGTCGAGTACGAGGCGGCGGCGGTCAACTGGTGTCCGGACTGCGAAACGGTGCTGGCCGACGCGCAGGTCAGCGAAACCGACGGTGATCGGGTCTGCTGGCGTTGTGAGACGCCCGTCGGTCGGCGGGAACTCGACCAGTGGTTCTTCACGATCACCGACTACGCCGAGGAACTCCACGAGGGGCTCGACGACCTCGAGGGCTGGCCCGAGGGGGTCCGCGAGATCCAGCGAAACTGGATCGGCCGACAGGAGGGAACAAGGATCACGTTCGACGTGTCCCGCGACGGGGGCAGCGACGACGACCGCGGTGACGCTAGTAACGCCGGCACCGTCGACGTGTTCAGCACCCGCCCCGAAACGATCCACGGTGCGACCTACCTCGCGGTCTCGCCCGGCCACGACCTCACCCGGGAGCTGGCCGAGACCGACGACGCCGTCGCCGAGTACGTCGACACCGCCCGCACCCGTGACCCCGACGAGGTCGGGTTCGACGGCGTCGAGACCGACGCGACCGCCGTCCATCCCCTGACCGGCGAGGAACTGCCGGTCTACGTCGCCGGCTACGTCCTCGAGGACGTCGGGACCGGGGCCGTGATGGGCGTCCCCGCACACAACGAGCGCGATCACACCTTCGCCGACGAACACGACCTGCCGATCGAGCGCGTGATCCGACCCGCGGACGACGACATCGACGTCGAAACGGCGGCCTACACCGGCGAGGGCGTCCTCGAGGGAAGCGGCGAGTACGACGGCATGGAGAGCGAGGCCGCCCGCGAGCGGATCGTCGCGGAGAACGACGCCCTCGAGGCCGACGTCACCTACCGGCTGCGCGATTGGCTAATCTCCCGGCAGCGCTACTGGGGGACGCCGATCCCGATCGTTCACTGCGACGACTGCGGCCCCGTCACGGTGCCCGAGGACGAACTCCCGGTCGAACTCCCCGAGTTCGTCCGGACGACCGGCAACCCCCTGGACGCCGCCGAGGAGTGGAAGCAGACGACGTGTCCGGACTGCGGCGCGCCGGCCGAGCGCGAGACCGACACGATGGACACCTTCGTCGACTCCTCGTGGTACTACCTGCGATTCCTCTCGCCCGACCTCGCGGACGCGCCCTTCGACGTCGACCGCGCCGACGACTGGCTCCCCGTCGACGTCTACGTCGGCGGCGACGAACACGCCGTCTTGCACCTGCTCTACACCCGCTTTTTCACGAAGGCGCTTGCCGATCTCGGACTGCTCGAGGAACGCGAGCCCATTCGGGAACTCAAGAGTCAGGGGACGGTCCTGTACGACGGCGAGAAGATGTCCAGTTCGAAAGGCAACGTCGTCGTCCCCGAGGAGTACGGCGCGGAGACGACCCGGCTGTTCGTCCTCTCGGCAGCCCACCCCGAACAGGACTTCGAGTGGACCGCCAACAACGTCCGCGGGGCCTACGACCTCCAGCAGACCCTCTACGGGATGGCCGCGGACTTCGTCGACGAGGGCGACACTCGCATTGAGCGTCGGGCCCACGACGACTACGTGTCACGGGAGATCGACCGAACCATCGCGGCGGCGACCGAGGAGTACGAACGATTCCGATTCCATCGGGCCGCCACCGAGATTCGGGAACTCGCCCGACTGCTCCGGCGCTACCGCGAGTACGACCGTCCCAACGGCGCGGTCCACCGACGCGGCCTGCTGACCCTGGCCGCGCTGATCGCGCCGATGGCCCCCCACCTCGGCGAGGAGTGTTGGAACAAGCTCCGCGGCGAGGGGCTGGTCGTCGAGGCCGACTGGCCCGAACCCGACGGCAACGTCGCGGCCTACCAGCGAGAACGCCAGCTCGTCGACCGCACCCTCGAGGACGTCCGGGACATCGTCGACGTCGCCGACATCGACGAGCCCGACCGGATCGAACTCGTCGTCGCCGCCGACTGGAAGTACCGGGCCGCCGAACTGGTCGCCGACGCCGCCGGCGACGGGATCGACGTCGACGAAATCGTCGACCGACTCTTCGACCACGGCGCGCTCGAGATCGACGCCGACCGGGATCAGGTCGCGGCGTTCGTCGGCCGACTCACGGGCCGCGACGGCGGGGACGGCGAGGACGTGCTGCCGGCCGACCGCGAACTGGCCGTCCTCGAGCGCGCCGACTGGCTCGTCACCGACGAGTTCGGCGCGACCGTCGCCGTTCGACAGGCCGGCGCCGACGACGACCTCGCGGCCAAGGCCCGGCCGGGCAAACCCGCGATCCGCATCGAGTGATCGGGGCAGCGACGACGGTCAGCCGCCCAGTGGTCGGACCGCAGTGAGTGGGTGGCCCGGCGATCGAGAGGTAGTTTTATTCCATCGGCATCGGAAGCCCCGGACACGATGGTGGAGGGTGGCGATACCGTTGGCGAACCGTCGAACCGGCCGCCGAGTCAGGCGGTGATCGAAGCCGTCGCCGAGGCCGAAGGCGTCCAACCGGAGGGGCTCGCCCCGCCGGCGTACGAACCGCTGCATGCCGTCGTCGATCCGACGGCGCTCGACGGACTCTTCGCTGCCCGGTCGGACGGCAGGGGCCGACCGAGCGGCACCGTCTCGTTTCGGTTCTGTGGCTACGACGTGACCGTCGATCGGGACGGGCTGGTCACGCTCGAGGAGGCGGTCGAGCCGGCCGACTGAACGGCCCGCCGGACCCTGATCGGCGTCTCGGAACAGTGGCTTTCTCCGCGCCCACAACACCGGCCTCCGGCCGCTCGAGTGGCGGGGCTGGTGACACCGAGCGCTCCCGCTTCGAACTGCGGCCGCTGGTCCGCGAGCGGCGCAACCGGCTGCCGTTCGAGCGTGACTGAAACCGGTGCGATGGCGGACGAGTAGACGGGCGAGAGACGGCTCGGCCGACTCGAGCGAACGACGTTGCGTTTCGGACGCGGTCTGCTGGAACAGCAAGGGTGAAAGGGTGGTACTCCTAACGTCCGGCAATGGCAACCGCTGACGCGAGACGGCGACTCCGGGAGCGGCCGAAGGGCGCGACGATCGTCCTGACCATCGTCGGCTACGCGCTGGTCCTCGGGACTTTCCTGCTGGACGTGCCGATCTACCCCGACCTGACGAACGCACAGGTCAACCTGCTCTCGCACGTCATCGCGGGGATCAACACGACCGCGACCGTCGTCCTGACGCTCGGGTGGTACTGGATCCGCAACGGCGAGGTCGAGAAACACCGGCTGGCGATGGTCTCCGGGTTCGTCCTGATCCTGGGCTTTCTGGTCGTCTACCTGCTGAAGGTCGGCGGCGGCGGGACCAAGGAGTTCGTCGGTCCCGACCTCGTCTACTACCCCTACCTCATCATGCTCGCGATCCACATCATCCTCTCGATCGTCTCGGTCCCCGTGGTCCTCTACGCCCTGATCCTCGGGTTGACCCACACGCCCGCGGAACTCCGGCGGACGGCCCACGCCCGGATCGGGCGGATCGCCGCCGCCGCGTGGATCCTGAGCCTGTTCCTCGGGGTCGTCACCTACGTCCTGCTCAACCACGTCTTCGACTACGAGTTCGCGGCGATGCTCGTCCCGGTGCTGTTCTGACCGACGGGACCACCGTCCCGCAGGACCCACAAGTTATCCCCGCGCCCGTCCTACCCTCGAGCAACGAATGCAATTCGTCGAAGAAATCGTCGTGGACGAGTTTCTGCCCACCGTCCGCTCGCTGCTTGCCGGCGATCTCCGCGATCGCGGACTCACCCAGAGCGAGGTGGCCGCGGTCCTCGGCATCAGCCAGAGCGCCGTCTCGAAGTACGCCCACGGCGACGTGACCGTCAACGACCGTATCGCCGACGACGAGCGCGTCCAGTCCCTCGTCGACGAACTCGGCAGCGGACTGGCCGGCGGCGAAACCTCGCCGGTCCAGGCTCTGATCGAACTCGAGGTCCTGATCCGCGAGCTGGAGAGCGGCGGCGACCTCCTCGCGCAACTCCACGAAGAGGCCGTCCCGGAACTGGCCGACCACGGCTCGAGCTTTCGGGTCCACGACCCCGAGAGCGAACTGCGCTCGAGCGAGCGGGTCCTCTCCTCGCTGCGCCGGGGGCTGCGGGTCCTCGAGACGACGAGCGGCTTTACCGGGCTGATCCCCGCGGTCGGCTCGAACCTCGTCGCCTGTACGCCCGACGCCGAAGGAGTCGACGACGTGGCCGGCGTCCCGGGCCGGATCTTCGACGTGAAGGGGCGGGCGACCGTCCCCGCCGACCCCGAGTTCGGCGTCTCAGAACACGTCGCGCGCGTGCTGCTGGCCGCCCGCCGCCACGGGGCCGCCGTCGCGGCCGGGATCAACGTCACGTACGATCCGGAACTGATCGATGAGTTGGCCCAGCGGGGCCACGTCGCCGCCGAGTTCGACGAATCCGGCGACGTGGCCTCGAGCGTCGGCGCGGCGATCGAGGAGGAACCCGAAGCGACCGTCCTCTACCAGACCGGCGGGATGGGGATCGAGCCGCTGATCTACGTCCTCGGATCGGACGCGGAGTCGGTCGCGGACACGATCCGATCGCTGGTCTGAGCGTCCACGATGTCCGAATCCGCACAGGAGTTCTACGGCCGCTGGGCCCGCCTCTACGACCTGATCGCACGCGAGACGCCGGGGATCGCCCGTCTCCGGCGACGAGCGGCCGCTGCCTGCCGCCTCGAGCCCGGCGACACCGTCGTCGAGATGGGCTGTGGCACCGGCGCGAACCTCCCCCATCTGCGCGAACAGGTGGGTTCCGAGGGGACCGTGATCGGGATCGATTTCACCCGACCGGTCCTCGAGCGGGCACGCGCCGCCACCGCCGAGTATGACAACGTCCACGTCCTGCAGGGGGACGCGACCGAGCCGCCGGTCGGGCTCGAGGCGGCGCGGTCGGTCTCGAACGGAGCCGATAGTGCGGTCGGCGAGGCCGTCGCGGCCGGTGGCGTCGACGCCGTCCTCGCCACGTTCGTCGTCGGTATGCTCGCGGACCCGGCAGGCGCGGTCGACGACTGGTGTGGGCTGGTCGGGCCCGGGGGGCACGTCGTCCTCGCGAACGCCGCCCGGAGCGACGAGTGGTACGCCCCGCCGGTCAACGCCGTCTTCCGGGCGATCGTCGTCCTCTCGACGCCGCCGACGACGCGGCTGCGCTACGACGACTCGCCTCACCTGCGCCTCGACGCGAAGATCGACGCTGCCCACGAGCGACTCCGGGAGCGGGCGGTCGCCGTCGCGGACGAAACCCACCTGTTCGGCGTCGTTCGGCTGACCGGCGGTCGGGTAGCGTAGGCGAGCCACAAGAGGGGATGCCTCATAGAGACTGTCGACGTGCAGGCAAACGCATAGCCTCCCGCTCGAGAACGGTCACCTATGGCGACCGTTGCAAACGTCCTCTCGTCGATTTTCAACACGATCCCGGAGCTACACTCCGGGCAGTTGGGGCTGCTCTCGGGGGTTCTCGTCGGGATCCTCTACTGGCACGGCCACCACCGCTCGTCGCTGGCCGCCCTCTCGGGGTTCTACCTGCTGGCGATCGGCGTCGTGCCCGCATCGACGCGGGGGCTCGCGGTAGTCCAGTCCAAGCCGTGGTACTTCTGCTCGCTGCTGCTCGCCACCGCCGTCTGTGCGATCGCCGGCCGCGTCCTCTGGACGTGGCTCCCGTTCCGACACGGCGTCTCGCGCTCGAGCGGCGTCGAGAACCGGTCCGAAGTCGCACCCTCGGGTCGGGCGGACGGCAATGGCCGCCGCTGACGGCCGCGACGGTCACTCGCGGTCGCGAGCGACAGGGGATCTGAATCCGATCCCGGCGTCGCGGAGTCGCCACCGGGCCTCGAGCGCGGCCCAGCAAAACCCCGTCAGGACGCCGCCGGCGATGGCGACGGCCTCGGTCTTGCCGACCCAGACCGGGGCGACGAAGAGCAACGCGTTGGTGACCCGGTGTGGGAGGACCGACTCGACGAGACCGCCGAGGAACTCGAGCGGTCGGAACCCGGGCTCCCCGTTACCGCCGCCGGCGGCCGTCCGTGACTCGAGCCCGAGCGACCGGGCGCTGTGCCCGCCGGCGCTCTCGGCTCCCGTCTCGAGGCGTTCGGCGTCGTAGGCCAATGTCGATTCGACCTGCCAGACGATCGCGCCGCTCTCGTTGACTTCCAACACACGGTTGCCGTGGGTATCGGTGATCAGCGTGTTGCCGTTGGGCAGTCGGTCGGCATCACGGGGCCACTGCATCCGGTCATCTTCCCACTGCCAGGTCCGGGTCCACGCGCCGTTCTCGCGCTGAAACTCCTGAACGCGGCCGTTTTCCGAGTCCGCGACGACGATCGCGGGGCCGCCCCGATGCTCGGGAATGTAGTCGGGGTTGTGCTGCTCGTGGAGGATATCGTACTCGTTCTCGCTGCCCAGCGTCCAGTCCTCGAGCAAGCCCTCGTCCCGGTCGAGGAAGACGACCTGGTCCTGATTGCGGACGCTGACCATGATCCGGCCCGCCATCCGACCGTCCTCGACGTACTCGACGTCGTTGATGTGGGTCCAGTCGTTGGGGAAGGAGTGGCCGCTCTCGAGGTCGAACGCGCTCTGGGCGTCCCAGAGCCACTCGACGATCTCCGTCTCGGTGTCGACGACGAAGACCTGATCCGCGATGATGTCGGCGACGACGACGTGGTTCTCGTCGATGCGATCGGCGTCGTGCCACTCGCCGGCGTTCTCCGCGTGGTCGTAGCGTTCGTAGACGACCTCGACCTCGCCGGTGGTGAGGTTCGCCCGCTCGATGACGTTGCGGGCACACGGCGGGTCGCCACAGGTCGGCCCGGCCGTGTGGATCGTGTCGGTCGCGGTGTACTCGACCGTCAGGGGCTGCCCCTCGACGGGGTCGACGTCGAAGTACTTCGTCCGCGAGTTGTTGTAGTAGACGACCTCGCCGTCGGGTGCGTAGGCGGTGATCGTCCCCGCCCGTCCCGACTCGGTGACGACCGTGTGGTTCTCCGTCGGCGGGGCCTCTGGGACGGCGTCGGCGGACCCTGTCGAGAGGCCCCCCGACGCCGCGCTGGCGACGACGACTGCCGAGACGAGAAGCAACACAGCGAAGAGCGCACGGAGCCGGGTCCGCGTGATCCCCACTCGAACGCGGGCGATACCCGACCGGACCCGACCGCGAGACTGTGATCCGTCACCCACGGTTCGGTCCCCCTCGAGCCGGACGCGACTCGTCCGGCACGGTTCCGTCGCGGTCCTGTCCCGAGTGACGGTGATCGGCGAGTCGCGTCATCGAACCCGTATCGGACTCGGCCACACCCGAACGGAAAACCGTACCCGTGCGATTGCAACCCCTGAGAGTTCCGGTCGCCGGACTGCTTCGTTCGGACCGACGCCAGCGGCTGGCTCGAGCGCGACGCAGAGTCGCCGATTACGCTGCGGCCTCGAGCCCTTCGTACGCCCGGATCCGGTCGGCGATCCCGTCCGGGATGGGGCTCGGTCGCTCCGTCTCGGGATCGACGTGGACGATGGTCGTCTCGGCGGTCGCCGCGATATCGCCGTCGACCCGGATCTCGTAGCGCATCGTACAGCTCGTCTCACCCAGTCGCGAGACCGACAGCGCGACCGTCGGCTCGTCGCCCATTCTGATCGGCCGCTCGTAGGAGATCTCGAGGTTCGCGATGACGAAGGAGATGTCCTCGGAGTGCAGTTCGGCGACGTCTCTGAGGTAGTCGGTCCGGGCCGCCTCGAGGTAGCTGGCGTAGACGGCGTGATTGACGTGATTCAGCGGGTCGAGATCGCGATAGCGAACGGGAACGTCGACGGTAAACTCCGCACTCATTGTACGTTGTCGAAGCGGACTGGATCAAAAATACGTACCGGTTACGGCTCCGCCCGTCCGCGAGACGGCGACGCGGGCGGTCGATCTCACGGCCCGTACAGTCGCGCGTGGTCGTCACAGAACGCCGGCTCGCGAAGGTGGGCCGCGAGCAGATCCGCCTGATAGTGGGCGTTGAACAGGCGACAGCCCTCGCGGTCGCAAAACGCCTCGCCGGTCTCGAGGTAGTGATACCCCTGTAACACCGTCCCTTTCAGCACGTCGGTAGTCCGGGGATCGTCCGCGATCAGGAACTCGCCGTCGACCTGGTTCTCGAGGACCTCCCGCGGCGGCGTATCGCCCGAGAGCAGGGCGTGGCGCTGTTTCTCTTTGTAGTAGGACTCGGGCTTAGCGGGGGCCTCGTAGAGGCCGGGTACCGAGACCAGCGCCGGCTGGCCGAGGACGGTCACGCGCTTGTGCCAGCGGCCGTCGTGGTCGCCCCAGGTGCCGATCGCCCGGTCGAGGATCGGGACGTGCAGCGTCTCGAGGCCGCGTTCGGCCGCGGGCAGCGCGGCGTTGAGCGCGCGCTGGACCTGCACGCCGTCGTAGAGGACCCCGCCCTCGCGTTCGGGATTCTCGAGGGCACGTTCCTCGTAGCGGATCGTCCCCAGCATCGTGGTGCCCGTCTCGCGCTCATAGGGCGAGGGGACCCGCGCCTCGGCGAACCGCTCCGCGAGGTCGTCCGTGCGGTGGACGTCGAGGAACCGGTCCCGGACGGCCACGTCGGCGTCGACCCGCGTGGCCAGCCAGTCGGCGACCGCGTCGACGTCTGCGACGGTCGACGGCGCTCGATAGCAGATGATACGCTCGACCATGTGGGGCCGCGATCAGTCGTCCGCGGGCGTCGCACGCGAGGTCAGTTCGACGGGGTCGGCGTCGACCCCGAGTTCGTCGAGCGCTTCCTGAGCGGCGCGTTTCCCGGAGACGAGCATGGCACCGAAGGTCGGGCCCATCCGCGGGAGGCCGTAGGTCGTCGCGGTCGCCATCCCGGTGGCGATCAGGCCGTCGTGGACGAGGCCGGTGTGTTCGACGACGGCGTCCTCGGACTTGCCGACCCACATCGAGTCGTGGCCCGGCGAGTCGTGGCCCGGTGCGCCGTAGGAGTCGTCGCCGGTCTGGTCCATGCCGGTCGCCGATTCCGCGGCGTCGCCGATGCCCGGCGCGTCGAGGACGCCGCGCTCGTCGAGTTTCTTGACCGCCATCGCGTCGTGGCCGGTCGCGTCGATGACGAGGTCGGCCTCGACGGCGATCGGATCGACGCAGGTGATCTCGCGGGGCAGGGCATGCACCGGCGTCCAGTTCATCACGATGCCGCCGACGCGGTGGTCCTCGCGGATGACGATGTCCGTGAACTCGGTCATGTTCTGCATCTTCGCGCCGGCGTCGCAGGCGGCCTTGATCAGGCCCGAACAGGCCTCGGGGCCGTTCGCGACGTAGAGCCCTTCGCTGTCCTGAGACTCCTTGAAGTCGACGTCGAGATCCGCGAGGATCTCCTGTGCGGGGTCCCGTACCGTGACCTTGTTCATCAGGAAGCCGCCGAGCCAGAAGCCGCCCCCGAGGTAGTTGTTCTTCTCGACGACCATCGTCTGGACGCCGCGCTCGGAGAGTTCCTTCGCCGCGGTCAGCCCCGAGGGACCGCCGCCGACGATGATGACGTCCGAGTCCGAGAAGTCCATGAACTCCTCGGTCCACTCCTGTCCGATCGCGCGGGTGACATCGGCTTCACCGACCTGACTGAACTGCTCGAATTCGCTCATACAACTAGGTGGTATGACCTGGTAGTAAAAAGTCTATCGCAGCCGATGCCCGAACGTGATCGGCGGTCGTGAGCGGTCCGCGGACGGCTCCGTCCGTGTGAGTGCGTCAGCACGGTCGAACGCGGCTCCGGCCTCGAGTCGCATCAGAAGCGGGTGAGAACCGAGACGGTCCGTCTCAGTCGTCGACGAACCCGGCGTCGTCCTCGTCGCCGGTCGGCCGTTCGTCCGGCGACCGGCGCCGCTTGGGACGGTCGTCGATGACGCCCTCGGTCCAGGTCCCCCGACGGAACCAGACCACGGCGACGACGAACGAACCGACCATCCCGGCGACCATCGCCCACCAGGTCCCCTCGGGACCCCAGCCTAGCCCGGCGATCTCGAGGCCGGTTTCGGGGATCGGTACGGACCAGGCGAACGCGAGAACGACCACCAGCGGGAACCGAAGGACCCACCGCGAGAGGATCGAGAGGACCATCGCCGTACGAGTATCGCCGGCCCCGCGGAACGCACCCTGGATGACCATGACACCGGCGTAAGGGGCCCAGAAGAGGGCCGTAATCCGCAGGAAGACCACGCCCTCGGCGATCACGGCGGAATCGGTGATGAAGGCCCTCATCGCGGTCGCCGGAAACACAAACAGGACGGCCGCGACGGCGAAGATACAGACCGTCGTCGCGGCGGTGGCCGTCCGCGTGACCGCGACGGCCCGCTCGGGTGCCCCCGCACCGAGGTTCTGTCCGACGCCGGCCGCGGTCGCCTGCCCGACGGCCCCGGCCACGGCCCACGTCACCGACATGAGTCGAACCCCGATCCCGAACGCCGCCGTGGGCGCGGCCCCGAACCGGGCGACGAACCCGGCCAACGCGACCGCCGCGAAACTCCGGGCCCAGCCATCGAGCGTGGCCGGATAGCCGACGTCGAGTAGCCGTTTCAGGAGGGCGACGTCGGGTGTGAGATCGCCGAGTCGGAGCCGAACGCCGAACCGACCGTCCAGCAGGACGGCGATCCCGGCGGCAGTGGCGAGCCCGCGCGAGACGAAGGTCGCGATGGCCGCGCCTCGCGTCCCCATCGCCGGGAACGGCCCCCAGCCGAGGACCAGGAACGGATCGAAGACGACGTTGAGCCCGGCCGAAACGAAGACGAGCCACATCGCCGTCTTCGTGTCGCCCGCCCCCTGCAGCGAGGCCCGAAAGGCAAAGAAGAGGAACGTAAACGGCAGTGCCAGGAAGATCACCTCGATATACGCGAGCGCCTCGACGAACACCGGCCCGCGAGCGCCGATCAACTCGAGCAGCGGCCGCCGGGCGGCGAACCCGAGACCGGCGAGGACCGACGAGACGGAGAGCGTGAGCAGGATCGTCTGGGCGACGACGCGATCGGCGATTCGTTCGTCGCCCGCACCGACGTACTGGGAGACCAGCGCGATGGTCGCAGCGGTGATCCCCATCGCGGTCGAGACGAACAGCCACGAGAGGGGAAACATCAGCGAGACGGCGGCGACGGCGTCGCTGCTCACGCGGCCGACCCAGAACATATCGGCCAGGTTGTAGACGGTCTGGAGGAGGTTTCCCAGGACCAGCGGCCACGCGAGTCGGAGGAGCTTCGGGGAAATCGCCCCCGTCGTCATGTCGACGCGCTTTCGCTCGGGGTCCGTCGCTGCCACGAGGTCTCGTGTGTGAATCTCAGCCAGGCATGATAAAAAGGATTGGCCCACGGGAGCCGTTGCCGGTTCCGGTACCGACGGCGCTCGGCCGCTTCTGGCGATGATTCCGAACCGCTCGCGGATCACAGACCCAGTCGATCGGTTAGTTCTATCGAGACGTCGTCAGTCCAACCTGCCTCCACCGGGTCGCCGCGATAGGGTGTCGATCCCCGGCAACCGGTTGACGACGCGCCGCCGACGGGCACCGGTCGAAAGCGCCACCGGAACGGCGACGAGCAGAACCACGGTAAGGGCGAGCCCGATCGAGACGAGGCCGACGAAGGAGGCGACGAAGACGAACGCGACGAGCGCGCCGCCGACCAAGCGCCAGGCGCGATCGAATCCACCGAGAGTGTGTTTCATTTCAGTATTCTCCGCGTGAGTTCACGCGATCTCCTCTATGACTCGAGCGAAGATGAGCCATCTGGTAACATTCCACATGATGTTCGCTCGAGCGAGCCGTCCCCGCTGCCGGTGCGCTGCGCAGTTATCTTTCGTCATCCCCACGCGCCTGCGCGACGCCCGACCGCACGCACACCCGCGCTGTCCCTCGGTTTTCGGCGAAAGCGTTATCAGATCCTCAGTCGTACCGAGCGACGATGACCGACACTCGTCCGCGACGAGCGCGACCGGACGGCCGAGCCGGAGGTGAGCCGCGGTGGAGCTGATAATCACCGAGAAGGACAACGCGGCCCGCCGGATCGCCGACATCCTCTCCGGCGGCACCTACGACTCGAGCCGGGAGAACGGCGTCAACGTCTACGAGTGGGGCGGCAAGCGCTGCGTTGGGCTGTCGGGCCACGTCGTCGGCGTCGACTTCCCGTCGGAGTACTCCGACTGGCGCGACGTCGAGCCGGTCGAACTGATCGATGCCGACGTCGAGAAGACGGCGACGAAGGAGAACATTGTCGCGACGCTGCGGCTGTTGACCCGTCGCGCGGAGCGCGTGACGATCGCGACCGACTACGACCGCGAGGGCGAACTGATCGGCAAGGAGGCCTACGACATCGTCCGGGAGGTCGACGAGGACGTTCCCATTCGTCGGGTGCGGTTCTCCTCGATCACCGAAAACGAGGTCCAGAACGCCTTCGACGAGCCCGACGACCTCGACTTCGACCTCGCGGCCGCGGGCGAGGCCCGCCAGATCATCGACCTGATCTGGGGGGCCGCGCTCACGCGCTTTCTCTCCCTGTCGGCGGGCCAATTGGGCGACGACTTCATCTCCGTCGGCCGGGTCCAGTCGCCGACGCTGAAGCTGATCGTCGACCGCGAGCGCGAGATCGAGGCGTTCGATCCCGAGGACTACTGGGAGCTGTTCGCGGACCTACGAAAGGACGAGACGAGCTTCGAGTCCCAGTACTTTTACCGCGACGAGGACGGCAACGAGGCCGAGCGCGTCCGGGAGGAGGATATCGCGGACGAGGTCTACGAAACGCTGTCCGACCGCGAGAGCGCGACCGTCGTCGACGTCAACCGTCGGACCCGCACCGACACGCCCCCAGAGCCGTTCAACACCACCCAGTTCATCCGGGCGGCCGGTGCCATCGGCTACTCGGCCAAGCGCGCGATGTCGATCGCCGAGGACCTCTACACCGCCGGCTACATCACGTACCCGCGGACCGACAACACCGTCTACCCCGACGATCTAGACCCCGAGGACCTCCTCGACGAGTTCGTCACTCACTCGACGCTCGGGGATTCGGCCGAATCGCTGCTCGAGGCCGACGAGATCACCCCCACGGAAGGCGACGAGGAGACGACCGACCACCCGCCCATCCATCCGACGGGCGAGATCCCCTCGCGGGGCGACGTCTCCGACGACGAGTGGGAGATCTTCGAACTCGTCGTCCGGCGGTTCTACGCGACCGTCGCCGACGCCGCCGAGTGGGAACACCTCAAGGTCGTCGCCGATGTCGACGACTACCGGCTCAAGGCCAACGGCAAGCGGCTGGTCGAGCCCGGCTACCACGACGTCTATCCGTACTTCTCGACGACGGAGAACTTCGTCCCCGACGTCGACGAGGGCGAGGAACTGGCGCTCTCCGACGTCGAACTCGAGGCCAAACAGACCCAGCCGCCCCGACGCTACGGCCAGTCGCGGCTCATCGAGACCATGGAGGACATGGGGATCGGAACGAAGAGTACTAGACATAACACTTTAGAGAAATTATACGATCGCGGATATATAGAAAACGATCCGCCGCGGCCGACCAAGCTCGCGATGGCCGTCGTCGACGCGGCCGAGAACTACGCCGACCGCGTCGTCAGCGAGGAGATGACCGCCCAGCTCGAGGCCGACATGGACGCCATCGCCAACGGCGAGGCGACGCTCGACGACGTGACCGACGAGTCCCGGGAAATGCTCGAGGAGATCTTCGAGAACCTCGCCGAGTCGCGCGAGGAGATCGGCGATCACCTCCGGAAGTCGCTGAAAGACGACAAGCGACTCGGCCCCTGTCCGGAGTGTGGCGAAGACCTGCTCGTCCGCCGGAGCCGTCACGGCTCGTACTTCATCGGCTGCGACGGCTATCCCGACTGCGAGAACACGCTGCCGCTGCCCTCGACGGGCAAGCCGCTGATCCTCGAGGAGGAGTGCGAGGAACACGGCCTGAACGAGGTCAAGATGCTCGCGGGCCGGCAGACGTTCGTCCACGGCTGTCCGCTCTGTAAGGCCGAAGACGCCGGCGAAGGGCCGGTGCTGGGTGAGTGTCCCGAGTGCGGTGAAGAACACGGCGGCGAGTTGGCTATCAAAACGCTCCAGAACGGCTCGCGACTCGTCGGCTGTACGCGCTATCCCGACTGCGAGTACTCGCTGCCGCTGCCCCGCCGCGGCGAGATCGAGGTCACCGACGAGTACTGCGACGACCACGACCTGCCCGAACTCGTCGTCCACAGCGGCGACGACCCCTGGGAGCTGGGCTGTCCCATCTGTAACTATCAGGAGTTCCAGGCCCGCGAGAGCGACTCCGGCTCCGATCTCGAGGCGCTGGACGGCGTCGGTGCGAAGACCGTCGAGAAACTCGCCGACGCGGGGATCGAGGACCTCGAGGACCTGACCGAGGCCGATCCCGACGCGGTCGCGGACGACGTCGAGGGCGTCAGTGCGGATCGCATCCGGAGCTGGCAGGCGAAGGCCTGACCGACCGTTCACGGCCGGCCGTCCAGGCGAGCCGCTCCGTTGGGTCGGGTTCGTCGGCGGCCCTGTGCCGGTTCGGCACCTCGAACCCGGGGCGCGCTGGCGAGAACGAGTCGGCCGACGGGAGTGGCCGACTCCCCGGGAACCGCCGGCGGTCGAGGCGATGTTGAACGTCGCCCACGCCCTCGAGCGGCGGGCGTGAGAATAGTCACGGTCGACCTGACAGGGGCCGATCAGGCCGTCGCGGATTCGTTCGTTTCGGCCTCGGCGTCGTCGCGCTCCTCGAACGATTCGAACACGTCCTCGACCGCCCCGACGATGTCGTCGCTGGAGCCGACGCCGAGTTTCTCCCAGCGTTTCTTCCCCGTTTCGTCGACGACGATCGTGACCGGGTAGCCGGCGATGCCGTAGTTCGCCGTCAGCGACGACGTCGTATCGCGGCCGACGGCCCAGTTCCCGTCGTGGGTTCGCCACCAGGACCGGAGTTCGTCGTCCGGCATCGAGTCCGCCGACTGGTAGGTAACGGAGAGGACCGTGAGATCATCCCCGTAGTCGTCGACGAGTCGCGACCGAGCCTCGGCGAGGCGCGGCATCTGGGCCTGACACATGCCACAGCCCGTGACGAAGAACTCGACGACCGTGACCCCGTCGTTTGGAACCGTCACGGTCCCGCCGTCGCTGCCGCGAGCGTCGATCGTCTCGACTTCGATCGGCCATTCCGAGCCGTCGTCGCCGTCCGAGTCGGCGGCCGGTTCGTCGGTCCCGAACGACGGGAGGCCAGCGAGGACAACGCCGGTTCCGCCCGCGAGGACGCCGATACTGCCGACGCCCGCGAGCAGTTCACGCCGTCTCATCGCCGACTCACCTCCGCGGCGCGGACGTGCGAGCCGGTGGCGGGGATCGCCGGTCGGGTTCGATAGGCCGTCATACGTCCCAGTACGTACGCGAGACTGAAAGAAGACACTGGTCCGAACGTCGAACACGCCAGCGAGAGGACACGAACTAAGGGACCCGCAGTCGTCGGGACGCTCGTGAACGACGACCGCGAGCGCTGGAACGAGCGCTACGAGAAGCGAGACCGCGAACTCCGCGACGATCCGGTGGGAGTCCTCGAGCGCCGGATCGAGACGCTTCCCGACGGTCGTGCGCTAGACGTGGCGACCGGCAGTGGGCGAAACGCGCTCTTTCTGGCCGAGCGCGGCTACGACGTCGACGCCGTCGACATCGCTGATGAGGCCATCGAGACGGCACGCGAGCGGGCCGACGAGCGCGGTCTCGACGTCGACTGGACCCGGGCCGACCTGGCCGAGTTCGATCCGGAACCGGGCCGATACGACCTGATCGTCGTGAGCTACTTCGCCGCCCTCGAGTACCTCCCGGATCTCAAGGAGGCGCTTGCGGCCGGCGGCGTCCTCGTCTCCGAACACCACCTCCGCTCGAGCGACCCGGTCGCGGGCCCCTCGACCGACCGCTATCGGTACCGCTCGAACGACCTGCTGCGGGCGTGTCTCGACCTGACGGTCCTCTCGTATACCGAGCGGCAGCGGTCGACCGACGACGGGGAGCCGGTCGCGGTCGCGACGCTGGTCGCCAGACGCTCGAGCGGCGGGACGCAGTCGTATCCGTTGGTCCCGGACGACGGGCTCGAGCCGTAACGCGGGAATCGACCGCTCGAGTGGCTCGGCGCGACCGACGGGAGTCCGAGCGGGCGGCGATCAGCCGTCGGTCCGGTTGCCTGCGCTTTCGTTACCGCCGTCCGAGCCGCCGGCGTCCGCCTCGAGGGTGTCACGGACGGTCGCGGTGACGGTGCCGGGTGAACTCTCGCCGCGGTTGCGCCAGTGGACCGTCCCCGCACTGTCGACGAGGATCGTCGTCGGATAGCCGTCGATGCCGTAGTAGTCGTAGCAGGTCCCGGGCTCGTCACGGCCCAGCCACCAGTTCCCCCCGTTCGCCTCGAACCAGGCGGCCAGTTCGTCGTCGGTCGGCGAGGGGCCGCTGGTCCCGTCGGTCACGGAGAGGAATCGCACGTCCGGATCCGCCCCGCCGACGGCATACCCCCCGCCCTCGAGTCGGGACATGGCCTCGGCGAGCGTCGAGAGAAACCCCCGGCTGGTCGGACACTCGGTCCGGGTGAAGTTACAGAGGAGCGGCCGGCTCGAGTCGGGTACCGTGATCGTCCCGCTCTCGCTGCCCGACGCGTCGAGCGTGGCGATCTCGAAGGGGGGCTCGGTCGGCGCGTCGTCGTCCTCGCCGTCGCCCTCGTCGTCGGGCCCGCTGAGACAGCCGACCAGCGCCGTCGTCGCGGCCGTCGTCGCGAGCAGGTGTCGGCGTTTCATCGCGATCCCGTCTCCCCGTCGCACCGATGCCGGACGGCCGGCCGTCCGACACGAGCGCCGCCGATCGTCCCCATGCTATGAGTTCCCATTCCGACCATACCGCTCGTATGGACGCCCCGCGCAAAGAGTCACTGGTCGCGACAGGTCCGGCGGCGACCCCATCGCCGGTCGCATCCCCGACCGCGCCATCGGCCGTGGTCGCTCTTGAAAGGATTTACACACCGATCGCAACGCTGTTCTGCGGTTCGGGTGCGAATCGACGTTCAAGAGCGACGACAGTATCGGTCCCCACCACGGCCGGTTCGTCGTGTTTTTCACGCCGCGGCTCCCACCCGAAACCGATAGCCGTGATCGAACTCGTCGTGACGGGACTGGCCGGCGTGGTCTTCGGGCTCGCACTCGCGGCCCCGCCGGGACCGATGAACGCGATCATCGCCGAGGAGAGCGTCGTTCGCGGCTGGCCAGCCGGCTTCCGGGCCGGTCTCGGTGCCATGCTGGCCGACGCGGTCTTTTTCGGCCTCACGCTCGCAGGGTTCGTCGCCGTGATCGACCGCGTTTCGATCGTCCGACCCGCGCTCTATCTCGCCGGCGGCGTCCTCATGCTGTACTTCGCGGTCGGTGCGATCCGGGACGCCCGGACCGCGAGTTCGTTTACCGACACCGATCAGGGCGTCTCGAGGGGGTTCCGCAAGACGTTCGTCCTCTCGCTGACCAACCCCTACCAGATCGGCTTCTGGCTCACCGTCGGCGTCGGCCTGCTCGAGCCCGGGACGCTCGACGTGCTGGCGTACGTGCCGGCCGTCGGGGAGCTGCTCGAGGGGGCCCTCGTCGTCCGGACCGGCTCACCCGCGCTCTTGCTCGGGTTCTTCGGCGGGATCGGTTGCTGGATCGTGGGCTACCCGGCGGCACTGGTCGGGGCCGGACGACGCGTCGACACGTTTGCACCCCTCGTCGCGGCGGGCAGCGCCGTCGTCCTCGCGGGGTTCGGACTCGCCTTCCTGGGACTGGGAACGGTACAGTTCGTCTGAGCCGCGGACGCTACGGGAAACGGCTCGGATCATCCAACTCCCCCGCGGGCTAACACCTGCGCAGTTCGAACCGGCCGTCGTGCCGGGACTGGCGCGCCGACGGCTCACTCACCCAGCGCGGCGATCTCGTCCTCGAGCCACTCGCTGAACCACTTGACGCGTTTCAGGCGCTGGTGGGCGATTCCCTCCGCGGTGTCGCTTTGGACGCGAGAGGCGGCGTCGTAGCCCCGCTCTAAGACGCGCTGGACCATCTCGTCACAGTCCATGTGCGTGCGGGCCTCGTACCCCATCCGCAACAGCATCAACGCCGTCCCGTTCGCGCCGACCTTGTCGAGCAGGTCGGCCTCGATGAGACACTGCGTCTCCAGATCGAGGTCCGTCAGGTCGCCCTGATAGGAGTGGTGTTCGATGGCGCGACACACCTGCTGGATGAACGACTCGGGATAGTCCGCACGCGACTCGAGGAACTCCCGGGCGACCCGGGCCCCGGCCTCGGCGTGGAGTTCCTGATCGGTCTCGAGTTTGGCCACGTCGTGAAAGAGGGCAGCGACGCGAGTGACGTCGACGTCGGCACCCTCCTCCTCGGCGATCTCGGTCGCGAGATCGACCACGTTGAGGATGTGGTTGTGTCGGTACTCGGCGGAGTGCCACGGGTACCAGCGCATGCGGCCGCCCTCCTCTTCCTTCTCGACACTGGCCGCGAGATACTCGAAGACGAACCCTTTCATCTCCTCGAGTTCGGCGTCGGACACCCGCGTCTCCTTTATTTCGACGCCCACGATAGATCCCTCCGCAATAGACGAACGATAGTCATTGACTGAATGTTCGGTCGTTTCGCTCTTTAGCCTTTGGTTCGTGACGGTTTCGCCCGATCGTGACAGTCACGAGTCGAACAGCGTCCCCGATCGACGGGACAGACTCCGGGCGAAATCCCGACGCTCCGTCGACGATTCCCACGATCTTCCGTTAAAGTCAAACCGCGGGCTCGGGAAGTAGGGGGTATGAGCAGCGAACAGGAAGCGGAGTCGATTCGGTGTCTCGTCGCCAAAGTCGGCCTCGACGGTCACGATCGCGGCGCACACGTCATCGCGCGCGCGTTCCGGGATGCCGGCTTCGAGGTCATCTACTCCGGGCTCCACAAAGCGCCCGACGAAATCGTCCAGGCAGCGGTCCAAGAGGACGTCGATGTCCTCGGCATCTCCATCCTCTCGGGGGCCCACGACACGCTCGTCCCGAAGATCATGGACGGCCTCGAGGAGTACGGTGCGGCCGAGGACACGCTCGTGCTGGCCGGCGGCGTCATTCCCGAGGAGGACCGCGACGAACTCAGAGAACAGGGTGTCGCAGCCATCTTCGGCCCCGGAACCTCCGTCGAGGAGACCATCGAATTCGTCCGCGAGAACGCGCCCCAGCGATGACCATGGACGCCGACGACCGGTCGCTCCTCGAGGATCTGCTCGCGGGGGAACACCGTGCGCTCGCCCGCGTGATCTCGAAGATCGAGAACCGCGCGCCGGGCTATCGCGATCTCGTCTCGGAGCTGTACGCCCACACCGGGAACGCGGACGTGATCGGGATCACCGGCTCGCCGGGCGCGGGTAAGTCGACGCTGGTCGACAAGCTCGCCGAGACCTACCGCGATCGGGGCGAGACGGTCGGCGTCATCGCGATCGACCCTTCCTCACCGTTTACCGGCGGAGCGGTACTCGGCGACCGAATCCGGATGGCCTCCACGGTGGGCGACATGGACGTCTTCGTCCGCTCGATGAGCGCCCGCGGGACGCTGGGCGGGCTCTCGACGGCCACCGCGGACGCCGTCAAGGCGATGGACGCCTTCGGGAAGGACAAGATCATCATCGAGACCGTCGGTGCCGGGCAAAACGAGATCGACATCGTCCGGACCGCCGACACCGTCGCCGTCCTCGTCCCGCCGGGCTCGGGCGACGACATCCAGACGCTGAAAGCGGGCATCCTCGAGATCGCCGACGTGTTCGTCGTCAACAAGGCCGACCGCGACGGCGCGGATCGGACGGTACAGGAACTCCGTGATATGGTTCAACTCGGCGACGGGAGCGGTCACGAGGGCGGTGGCCACCACAGCCAGGAGATCATCGACGCCCACGACGACTGGGACGGCGAGCCGGACGACGCCGACGAGAGCGACGCGGGCTGGACGCCGCCGATCGTCGAGACCGTCGCCATCCACGGCACCGGCGTCGACGCGTTCATCGACGAACTCGCGGCCCATCGGGACTACCTCGTCGACTCCGGCGAACACGCCGAGCAGGTGCGCACGCGTTACGCCGAGGAGATCCGCACCCTGTTGCGCGAGGACGTCCACGCCATGCTCGAGGACGAACTCGAGGCCGCCGGGGGAATCGACGACCTCGCGGAAGACGTCCGGCAGGGCGAGACCGATCCCTACTCGATCGCGACCGACGTTCTCGAGCCCGTCGCGACCTGCCTCGAGAACCTCGAGACCGGGCCGGACGGATCGGGCACGGAGTGAGCCGGTCGGCACCGACGCGGCGTCGCTCGAGTCTTCGATCCACCGGCGAAACCGCCGTCTCCGCCGGCCGTGACCGGGATCCCAGCAGAACCCGTTCCCGAACCGGAGGTCTAAGTTCGTTGGCAACTTACGGCAGCGTATGAAAGCCCGAACAGTCCTCGGTGCAGCCCTCGGAACCGTCGGTGGAGCCGTTCTCGGTAACCGCCTCCTGAAGCGGCGCGCTGGCGACCTCGAGAACCCGCTCGTCGGCATCGAACGGACGTATCGCTGGCGTGGGATCGAGACGCAGTATACGGTCGCCGGCGACCCGAACGACCCCGACATGTTGTTGCTCCACGGGGTCTACGCGGGCGCGAGCAGCCACGAGTTCGAGCCGATCGTCGACCGACTGGCGGAGGATTACCACGTCTACGCGGTCGACCTGCCCGGCTTCGGCCGCTCGGAGCGGCCGCCGCTGGTCTACTCCGCGACGCTGTACGCGGAGTTCGTCCGCGACTTCGCGAGCGAGGTCACCGACGAGCCGATCGTCGTCGCCTCCTCGCTGTCCGGCTCCTTCGCCGTCGAGGCCGCCGACGAGACCGACTTCGAACGCCTCGTGTTGATCTGTCCGGCCGGCGAAACGACCGACGAACGGCCGTGGGTCCGCACACTCCTGCGGACGCCGATCGTCGGCACGACGCTGTACAACCTGCTCGCGAGCAAGCCATCGATCCGCCACTTCTACGACCGCGACGGCTACTACGACGCCGATCGCATCGATTCCGACGAGGTCCAGTACGCCTGGGAGAGTGCCCACCAGCCCGGGTCGCGTTATGCCCCAGCCTCCTTCGCCGCCGGCACCCTCGATCCCGACTTCGACCTCGCGACGGAGCTGGCCGCCCTCGAGACCCCGACCACGCTCGTCTGGGGCCGCGACGCCGAGTTGGTCCCGCTGCGTGACGGGCGGAATCTGGCGGCGGCCGCGGACCTCGATCTGGTCGTCATCGACTACGCGACCCAGCTGCCCCACGCCGAACACCCCGACGAGTTCGTCGAGTACCTGCGCGCGGAACTACCACGGGCCGACGCCGGCGACTGAGTCACCGTTCGACGCGCTCGAGTAGCTGCGGCGACACCCCCTCCGGTGCCCGCTCGTCGCCCATCCCGGTCGTTACGATCAGGCGCATCCCGCGGCGGACGCTCATATCGGTCTCGTGGACCTGGTCCTCGGGGAGCAAGACGAGCCGGCCGGCGGTCGGGTTCGGACTGTTCGGCAGAAAGACGTTGTAGACGTCACTGCCGGCGATCGCCTCGGCCTCTCGTGGCCCCTCGCCGGTGACGAGCCCGATCATGTAGACGCCCTCGCGGGGGTACTCGACCAACACGACGCTCTCGTAGCTGGTCTTGCGCTCGACGAGCGAGTCGGCGACCTGCCGGACGCTGCCGTAGATCGTACTGACCAATGGGACCACGTTGACGAGTCGCCCGACGTTCCCGAACAGGTGCCGGCCGACGCTCAACTGGGCGAGAAAGCCGAGGACGACGACCGCGACAGCGATCAGGACCACGGCGAACGCCTGGGCGACGACCGTCACGTTGCCGGTGTACTGGGCCAATCCCGCGGCGCGTACGAGCGGATCCACGAACTGTAAGGACCAGTTGACGAGAAACCGGAGGACGTACAGCGTGACGACCAGCGGCGCGACCAGAATGAGTCCGGCGACGAAACTCCGCCTGACGGTATCCCAGACGTTCATAGCGGCCGTGACGTCTCGCGAGTGAAATAGCCATCGGCGGGCGGCCCCGCAACGGCCGCCCCGTTCGGCGGCTTACGCCGGTCGCAGCCCGATCACGCGCTCGCCGGTCGTCTCCGAGGTCGCGATCTCGAGTTCGACTTCGAGGCCGGTCTCGACGTCGTCGACGTCGATCCCGACGACCTGGCCGGTCAGGCTGACGGGGCCGAAGTCGACGACGGCCGTCGCGTAGGGGGCGTCCTCCTCGAAGGCCGGCGTCGGTACGTGCGTGACGGTGAACGTCCGAATCTCGCCGGTGTCCGGGAGGGCAAGTTGCTCGAGGTCGGTCGCGCCGCAGTCGGGACAGACCCGACGCGGCGGCAGGGCGGTGTGGTCGTCGGGACACTCGAGGTAGTAGGCCGCGCCGTCCTCGGCGGCGTCGAGCCAGTCGTCGAAGCCGGCGTCGGTGACGGTGTCTTCGCTCATTACTCCATCACCTCCAGAACGTGAACGGTCGCGCTCGCGACCGTACCGCCCGCGTTGTGGGCGACGCCGGTCGTCGCGTCCGCGACGTGGTCGCTGTTTGGATGCTCGCCGGCCAGCAGGTCGGTCACTTCGGCGATCTGGGAGGCCCCCGTCGCACCGACCGGGTGGCCCTTGGCTTTCAGTCCGCCCGAGAGGTTGATCGGCGTCTCGCCGTCCGCGGTCGTCCGCCCGTCGCGGGCGGCCGTGATCCCCTCGCCGATCGGCTCGAGATCGAGCGCCTCGAGCGCCAGCACTTCGGCGATAGTAAAGCAGTCGTGGACCTCCGCGAGGTCGACGTCGCCGGCCGAGACGCCGGCGTCGGCGTAGGCTTCCGCCCCGGCTTCGCGGGCCGCGGGCGAGCGAGCGAGATACTCGCGGTCGTGCAGCGCCATTCGGTCGCCGCCCTGTCCGGTGCCCGTGATCGCGACCGGGGCCTCGAGGTCGTGTTCCGCGGCGTAGGACTCGCTCGTCAGCACGAGCGCCGACGCGCCGTCCGAGATCGGACAGGCATCGTAGAGCCCGAGCGGTTCGGAAACCGGCGGTGCCTCGAGGGCGTCCGAGACCTCGATCGCGCTCTGGTACTGGGCCTTCTCGTTCGAGAGGGCGTTGGCGTGGTTCTTGACCGCGATATGGGCGAGGTCCTCGTGTTCGCCGCCGAACTCGTCGAAGTAGGCCCGGGCCATCAACGCGTACGCGCCGGGGAAGGTCACGCCGGCCCGTACCTCCCAGAGGTCGTCGGCGGCGATCGCCAGCGCCTCCGTCGCGCCCGCGGTGCCGAGGTTGGTCATTCGCTCCGCACCGCCGACGAGGAGGACGTCGTTCTCGCCGTTGCGAATCCGTGTGACCGCCTCGCGGACCGCGGTACCGCTCGAGGCACACGCGGACTCGTACCGGGTCGCAGGGGCCTGAACGCCGGCCGCTTCGGCCATCAGCGGCCCCTGGTGGCCCTGATGCTCGGAGAGTTCGCCCATAAAGTTGCCATAGAAGACGCCCTCGACGTCCTCGCGGGGAACGCCGCTGTCCTCGAAGGCCGCGATACTCGCCTCCGCGAAGAGATCACGGCTGGTCCGCTCGGGACTGTTCCCGAACGGCGTCAGCCCTGTCCCTGCAACACGTACGTCACTCATGTACACACGCGTAGTGGACGGATCCGTTAATACTCGGCGGTTACGGCGACGAGTGCCACTTGCGTGAGCTGGGTGGCGGGTCGATCGGTATCACCCTACCCCACGACGAACGGCGGACGCTACGAGGGGCTGCTCGCGCTATTCGATGCTCGTGGAAAGGTCACGGTCAGCAACAGTAGCTGGGACGGCGCTCAGCAGTTCGGCGACCGTCTCGAGATCCGCCAGGTCCACGACTTCGACGGGCGTGTGCATATAGCGGTTCGGGACGCCGACGTTCACCGATGGAATCCCCCCGCGGGACGTATAGAACGCATCAGCATCCGTCCCGGTGTTCGTTCCCGATGCCTGTAACTGGATATCGATATCGGCCGCAGCGGCAGTCCGCCGAACCGCATCGACGAGTCGCGGATGGTTCGCGCTTCCGCGTACGACGACCGGGCCGTCACCGAGTTCGACACCGGTTTTTTGACCCGACGGGAGATCCGGCGTGTCCGTCGCGTGAGTCACGTCGATCGCGACGACTGCATCGGGCGCGAGATCGAAGCCGACCATTTTCGCGCCCTGTAACCCGACTTCCTCTTGAACCGTAGAGACGGCATAGATCGTCGCCTCGTGGTCGCGTTCGGCTGCCCGCCGGAGTGCCTCCGCCGCGGCCCAGATACCGATACGATTGTCCAGCCCGCGTGCTGCGATCCGTCCGTTCTCAAGTTCGGAGACCGTTTGATCGAACGTAATCGGATCGCCGCGCTCGACTAGTTCCTCGGCTTCGGCCGCATCGTCGGCGCCGATATCGATATACTGCTCGTCGATATCGGTGAGCGATTCGTCTTCGTGATCACGAAGATGAATCGCCGTCTGACCGATCACTCCCGGAACCGGCCCAGCGTCGGTATGAATACGGACGTGTTGGCCCTTCGAGACGGTCCGGTCCGACCCCCCGACAGGAGTCATTCGGAGGATGCCGCTTTCTTCGATGTCCCGCACCATGAAGCCGATTTCGTCGCTGTGTCCAGTGAGGGCGATCGACGTCTCGTTCCCCTCCAGCACAGCGACGGCGTTTCCGTAACTGTCGGTCCTCACTTCGTCGGCGAACTCCTCGACGTACTCTACCCAGCGGCGTTGACCCGGTGTCTCGAATCCGGACGGCGTCGCTGTGGTAAGTAATTCGTCGAGGAACCGACGGCGTTGTTGCTCCATGCACCGACATGGGTCCCGATAGGTGAAAAACTCGACTATGATCTCGCGGACACGCCCGTCGCGGCATTCGTGGTGATCGTGGGCCAGAAACGACGATTCCACCGCCGCCGGACGGAACGCATTTCAAGTCACCGTAGTATGTCTCCCGTAACTGACGCTCATGGATACTTCCGACCTCCCCGACCCCGAGGGCATCTCCCCGCTGGCGTGGCGACTCCTCCGTGTTGCGGCCGGATACGAACAACGGGCGGTCGAACGGGAGATAGACGACCTCATGCAGGCACACCTCTCGATGCTCGAGAGCGGGAGCCGGTCCCTGTCCCGACCGCGCCGGAAGACGTTGCTGGAACTCTACGCCGCGGAACTGACCGTCGAACAGGTGCGGGCGATCGTCGACCACTTCTAAGGGAACTCTCGAATGGAAGCGCTTAAGATCCATAATGATAATTCCTCCGTGTATCAATGATACACGGACTTTTGGGTGGTTTAGACCGCCGGACATCCCTATTCGCCCTCGCAGGGATCGGGACAGTAGCAATCGCGGCCGCACCGTCGCCGTCGGGGCTGTCGATGACGGGCCAGTACGCGCTCGCAACGATGTTCTTCGCCGGGTTCCTCTGGGTCACCGGCGCGCTCCCGCTCGCGGTCACCGCGCTGACGATCCCCGTCTTGCTCACGGGGACCGGCGTCTATGACTCGATGGACGCGGCCCTCGTCGGGTTCGCCGATCACATCATCTTCCTGTTTTTGGCCGGTTTCATGCTGGCTAACGGGATCCAGAAGTACAATATCGATCGGCGGATCGCGCTGTATTCCATCGCCAAAATGGGCAGTTCGCCGCGGCGGCTGATCTTCGCGATCATGGTCGTGACCGCCGTGTTGTCGATGTGGGTGTCAAACACCGCGACGGCCGCGATGATGATGCCGATCGCAGTCGGCGTCCTCAGCCAGGTCCTCGACCGGGACGATCTTGCGTCGTCGGACGAGCAGGATCGGGCGAGTGATGCCGCCGAGACGGCCGCCGACGGCGGGACCGCCGAATCGACGGCTGCCTTTACCAACCTCCAGATTTCGATGCTGCTCGGGACCGCCTACGCCGCGAGCGTCGGCGGCGTCGGGACGATCATCGGGACGCCGCCGAACGCGATTCTCGTCGGCCAACTCAACGCCATTCTGGACTACGAGATCGGGTTCACCGACTGGTTCCTCGTCGGGTTCCCGGTCGTCGTCGTGACGCTGCCGCTCGTCTGGTTCCTCCTGACGTACGTGCTGTATCCGCCCGAGGTGCCGGACGTCGAACGGGCGCGAGCCACCGCCCGGGAGCAACTCGAGGCCGAAGGCGAACTCGATCCCCGCGGGAAACGGGTGGCGGCGATCTTCGCCGTGACGGCGGGGCTCTGGATGCTCGGCGGACTCGGTGACCTCTTCGAGCCGTACCTCCCAGCCACCTGGATGACGACTGTGTTCGGCGGCGAGGGGATGACGGTCTTCGGCGTCGAGGGCCATCAGGGGCTGCTCTACTACGTCATGGTCGGCGTCGCGGCGATTCCCGCGCTCGTGCTGGCCGACACGATGGAGTGGGACGAACTGGTCGACATCGACTGGGGAACGCTGTTGCTGTTCGGCGGCGGGATCTCCCTCGCGAACGCGCTGGCTGACACGGGTGCGACGGAGTGGATCGCCGACACCGTGTTCGGCGGACTCGTCGGCGCGCCCATTATCCTCGTCATCGGCGCGGTCGTTCTGGTCGTCATCTTCCTCACCGAAATGACCTCGAACTCCGCGACGACCAGCATCATCGTCCCCATTCTGATCAGCCTCGGAAGCGTCTTCTCGGCGACGCTCGGGCTGACCGACTTCTCGACCGCGCTCTTTCTCTCGGTCGCCGGCGCGATCGCCGCGAGCTTCGCGTTCGCGCTGCCGGTCGCGACGCCGCCCAACGCCATCGTCTTCGGCAGCGGATACGTCAAACAACGCCACATGCTCCGGGCCGGACTGGTCCTGAACGCGATCATGACGGTCGTGCTGACGGCTATCATCTGGTTCCTGTTCACGTTCGTCTGGCCGCACCTGCTCTGGTGACCCGCCTCGGGGGCAAGTGATTCGAGACCGGGGCGTCTCGTCGCCGTGTGGGATCGAAGGGGTTGCGAGATCCGCGAAATCCCGGTTCGCTCTCGTGCGGTAGACCGGAACCGTGCGAACGGTCACTACAGTGACTGCACGTATTCGATTTGTTTCGGTCTGAAATCCGTCTCCCGGTAGAACCGCCGTGCATCTTCGTTCTGCCACTCACAAGATACTTTGAGGAAATCACAGCCACTGTTGCGAGCCATCTCTTTTACGCGTTCGACGACCGCTGTGCCGTGACCGCGACTCCGCTGGTCGTCGTCGATGAATAGGTCCACGATGCGAAGGAACTCCGAACACTGGCGGGACGGGTGGTGGCCCTCCCGAAGGAGGACGTAACCGACAGTCTCATTCTCGCGGACGGCGAGATAGGCGGTGGTATTCTCGGCATCGAGCAACTTTTGGAAGCCGTCCTCGGCGACATCGTAAACGTCCGTGCGGACGAGTCGGTTCAATTCGTCGTATGCTTCCATCGACTTTGCGAGGGAGTGCCAGCGGTCGACCAGCGCGTCGAGATCGTCTGCTGTGGCTTCTACGAGTTTCATACTTCGCCTTCTTACGTTCCAATAATAATGTATTCGGAGGATTATTGTCAATAACACGGGAGGATGAGCAGTTCTGTGACCGGTATCTCCACCCGAGTAACCGCGGAATGAACGCGGAGCAGTCGCAGACTACACACTCTATTCCGCACGCTGTTCTCAACGGGTATCGGTGAGATCGATCCCCAGACGCACCGGGCCTTCATGGACGACTCCGACGAATCAGTCAGAGCAGTAACCGCCGCTCTGTCTCGACAGCGGTAGGGGTGTATTCCGTGGCACCAAAATTGGCACCCGTTCCGGCCGTAACGTCTCTGTATCCGTCGAACAGCCGGGTTCAACCGGGACGGAAACGGCCCCCCATTCGCTCGAGCCGAGAGCGCGATCGGTCAGAACGCCAGCGCGTCTACGAGGATCGCGACCAGCACGGCCCCGAGGAAGGCGTTCGAGGCGTGGAACGAGCGGAACGCGGCGGCTTCGGTCTGCTCGAAGTGAAGTCGCACGGCGGCCCAGAGGAAGATCCCGCCGAAGACGACGACGGTCCCGGCATACAGCGCGCCGAGGTCAGTGATCCAGGCCAGCGCGATCGTACTCACGAGCGTCGCGGCGATGTAGTAGATGATCTGCTTTCGCGTCTCCGTCTCGCCGCGGACGACCGGCATCATCGGGAAGCCGCCGCGGGCGTAGTCGTCCTTGTAGGCCAGCGCGAGGTTGTAGAAGTGCGCCGGCGTCCACAGGAAGATGACCGCCGCGAGCGCGAGGCCGGGCCAGCCGATCTCGTTAGTCACGGCGGCCCAGCCGATCAGCGCGGGCAGTGCCCCCGCAGCGCCGCCGATAACCGTGTTCTGGACCGTGTTCGGCTTGAGGAGGAGCGTGTAGACGACGCTATAAAACAGGATCGCAGCCAGGCCGAGCGCCGCGGCCAGCCGGTTGATCGTCAGGAAGGCCGCAAGCGACAGTCCGGTCAGCGCGAGCCCGAAGGCCAGCGCGTTCCGGACCGGAATCAGATCCACCGCGAGCGGGCGCTCGGCGGTCCGGGACATCTTCTGGTCGACGTCACGCTCGAGGACGTGGTTGAACGTCCCGCTGGCACCGATCGCGAGGACGCCGCCTCCGAGCGTCGCGACGATCGTGTAAGTCTCGAGGCCGGGGCCGGCGGCAAGCGCCATTCCGGCGGCGGCGACCAGACAGAGCAGCCACATCAGGCGCGGCTTCATCATCTGGAAGTAGGCAAAGGCGGTTAGCCGGGCGCGCGCCAGGCGACTCGAGGGGAGCGTGCGTTCGGTCGCGGTCGGAACGTCCGCCTCGAGGGGTTCCGGAGACGTGACGCCGTCCTCGTCTTCGCTCCCGGTCGCGATCTCTAAGTCCCAGGCGAGCGCGAGGACGACCGCCGAGAAGATGACGAGCCCGAGCCCGAGGTGCAGTCCGGGGACGATCGCGGCGGGGCCGATCGTCGCGGTGACGGCACCGACACCGACCTGGACGACGTAGAGGACGGCGGCGACGGCGAGCGTCGTTCGGACGCGGCTCGAGACGTCACCGAAAACGGCGGCGGCGGCCGTCGCGGCCACGAGCAGGCCGACGACGACGGCGGCGAGCCGGTGGGCCCACGCGATCGCGAGTTCGGTCTGACTCAGCGGGTCGACCGGCGCGTGACAGGTCGGCCACGTCGAACACGACGCGGCGGCGTTCGTCAGCGACGTCGTCGCGCCGACGATGAGGAGGAGGTAAACGCCCAGCGCGGTCGCTGCGAGCAGTGCGGAGAAGCGATGTCGCGTGCCGACGGGGCGGGGAAACGACTCTGTTGCCACGGCTATTCTCGTCTACACCCTTCGACTCCGCGTATTTAGGGCTCCCGCTTTTTCCCACAGCGGGACACCGACGCCGGTCGTCTTGGCCGGCGAGACAGTCGGCGAAAACCGACCGAAAACGCATATGACGGGTCGTCGTAGTCGTCGCCGTGTCGGGCGACTCGAGCGATCACGCGCCGACGGGTGCGAATCTCACTCGTGGTGCCACGACGGGCACCGAACCCGCAGTCGACGCACCCGAGGGCGGCAAAGACGGCGACCCGCCAGCGCGGTGTCCGTACTGCGGGCGGCCGTTTCGGCGAGTCCGCTACGAGCGACTCCACCGGGGCCGCGCCCACCCCGCGCGACTCTCGGACCGGGAGCGGGCAGCCCTCGAGCGGGCCCGCCGTGCGGAAAGCAAGACGATGCGGCGAGTCCGACTGTACGCCGTCGGCGCGGTCGTCGTCATCTATTTCGGCCTATTGATCGTCGCGGCGTTCGTCGTCTGATCCGTGGAGCGTCGTCTTCTCCCGGCCTCGTTGCCGGTCCGTTCACATCCCCATATCTTCGGCGGCCTCGGGGACCGGCAGGTCGTGTGGCGGGACGCCGAGCAGTTCCCCGACGTGATCCAGCGCCATATCGAACCCGTAGTAGCGCTCGAGTTCGTCGCCGTCGGCCGTCGGCCGCACCTTCAGCATGGCGTAGCCCTCGACGTTCTGTGCGATCGCCGCCGTGGCGCTCGAGCCGGCTCCGGCCCCGGCCTCGCGTTCGAACGACAGGATCCGTTCGGTCTCGGTCTCGTCGTAGGTCGCCGCGATCCCGTTGGATTCGGCGGTCCGTTCGTCGGTCATGGGCGACAGTGAGGAATCGATCACCGGGAAGCTGTCGGTTCCGGTCGGACCCGCCGGAAGGAGCGAACATCGACACCGATTTTTCGGTCGCCTTCGAGATGCGGGCCGTGAACCGATCGGACTCCGCTACGGCCCGTCGCCCGCTCGCGACGTTCCGACTCAGCCGAGCGGTCGCCCTCCAGTGGCTCGTCGTCTCCGCCGCGGGCTTTTTCGGCGCGGTCTACGCGTTCGCCCGCGTCCTCGCCCGGCTCCGCGGGGTCGCCCTCGAGCCGATCGTGATCGCGCCGTCGTCGCCGCCGACGGTCCTCGTCTGGCTGGCCGTCTCCGTCGGCCTGCTGGTCGTCGTGGTCGTCCCCCACGAGCTGTTGCACGGCCTCTTTCTGGCCCGCTACGGCGGCTCGCCGCGCTACGGCGTCGGCGTCTCCCACTTCGTCCTCCCCTACGCCTACGCCGAAACCGACGGCTCGAGCTACACCCGCAACCAGCTGCTGGTCGCCCTGCTCGCGCCGTTTGCCGTGATCACCGCCGTCGGCCTCGCCGCGATGGTCGTCTCCCCGTCGCCGCTGCTTGTCGTCCCGCTGGCGGCGAACGCGGCCGGCTCGATCGGCGACCTCTGGATGGCCGCGGTCCTCTGTCAGTACCCCGCCGACGTCCGCGTCGGCGACCCGCCCGGCGGCGTGCAGGGCTTCGGCATCTACGGAACGGACGAGGGCGCGAGCGACCGGCTGCCCGGCGCGCGACTCCTCTCGCGCTTTGTGACCGGGAGCGTCGGGACCCTCGCCGCGGTCGTGACCTACGCGCTGGTGGCCGTCTTGCTCTCGCTGGCCTTCGGCTCCGGCGACGTCGTCCTCGGCGACCCCGACCGGGGCTGGCTGCTCGTCCGCCACGATCGCCGCCCCGACGGGAGCGCCCTCCTCGAGATCGGCGATCGAGCCATGCTCGGCGCAGCGGCCCTCGGCGGGCTCGCATGGACGATCGTCGCGACGCTGCGACAGCGCCTCGAGTGAAACCGTAACGCTCGAGCCGCCGGTGGCCCGACCCCGCGGTATGACCAAGTGGCTCCGGAGCGGCCGCCGGCGGGACATCTGTTTCCTGCTCGCCGCGGCCGCGGACGGCGAACTGCGCGGCCAGCAGCTGAAAACGCGCCTCGAGTCCCACTACGACGACCGGCTCGAGCCCAAGTCGTTCTACGGTTCGCTGTCGGCGCTGGTCGACGCTGGATTCGTCGAGAAGCGAACCGAGGGACTGCACGACGTCTACGCGCTGACCGACGCTGGCGAACGGCGGATGCGGGACCACGCCGAATGGGTCGGAGCGTGTCTAGATACTGGTGGAGAATCAGCGTAAGTGCCGTTTTGAATCGAATCGGTGTGAGAATGCGTACGACCACGATCGGAGGCGATGGGGCGACCAGAGGCACCAGTCGACTCGATTACCGGTACGTCTCGACATCGATACCGGAGATCGTTTCGAAGTGAGTATCGCCAGTGAGGACCGGTTCGTCGCGCTCGAGCGCGGTCGCAGCGACGACCGCATCTCCCTTGCCGATCCCCGGCCCGTCGCCGGCAGCCGCGTCGGTTAGTCGCCGACCGAGGAGACGACCGGCACGTCGCGAGAGACTCGGCGTCATCGGCACGAGCGGATAGGAGTCCAGGACGGCCTCGACGCGCTGCCGTTCGGCTGTCGTGTGCGCGACTTTTCCGACGCCGATATAGAGTTCCAGCACCGTCATCGTCGGAATGACCAGCGGAACGCCTTCGGTCTCGAGTTCCCGTTCCTTCTCGAGGGCTTCGTTGATGCCGTCGATAACGTCCAAAACGAAGCTCGTATCGACGATCATTTGAACCGATCGCCGACGTCTCGGACTTCGTCGCGATCGACACGATCGGCCTCGTCGATAGCCGTACGCATCTCGTCTACCTGTTCCGCGTCGAATACGTCTCGGAGATCGCGAAGTGATCGACCACCGATGAGCCGTTCGACGGCCTCGCTAAACGACTCGTCGCTTCGTTTCTTCGATTTGATCCGTTCGTACACGTGTTCGTCGAGGCGAACTTGCTGTGACATCCCTGTTGACAGCGTTGACGCTACAGGCGGATCAATATTTGGGCGACGAAGGTAGTACTGAGATGGAGTCGGCGAAGCGGCGCTACTCCTCGAGCAACTGGTCGCCGATCGTGTTGCGCAGCACTTCGCTGGTTCCCTCGTAGATCTCGTTGAGCTTGGCGTCGCGGTAGAACCGCTGGGCGGCGAAGTCCTTGGTGTAGCCGTAGCCGCCGTGGATCTGGATGCCCTCGTTGGCGACCTCGCGGCTGACTTCGGAGGCGTAGAGCTTGGCCTGCGAGGCGTCCTTGATGTAGTCCTCGCCGCGGATCTTCTTGTCGGCGGCCTTGTGCATGAGCATCTTCGCGGCCTGGATCTTGGTGTCCATGTCCGCGAGCTTGTGCTTGATCGACTGGAACTCGCCGATGGGCTGGCCGAACTGCTCGCGCTCGTTCGCGTAGTCGCGGGCCTCCTCGAAGGCCGCGCGGGCGATGCCAACGCCGCGGGCGGCGATCGTGATCCGGCCGCCGTTCAGGGTCTTCAGCGCGTGGACGAAGCCGTCGCCTTCATCGCCGAGTCGGCGCGTTTCGGGGATCCTGAGATCGTCGAACCGGAGTTCGGCGGTCGGACAGCCCTTGTCGCCGAGTTTGTCCTCGGTGCCTTCGACGATGAAGCCGTCGTCCTCCTCGGGACGGACGATAAAGGACGAAATGCCCTTGTTCCCCGCGTCGGGATCGGTCTTGGCGAAGAGCGTGACCGTATCCGCGACGGAGCCGTTCGAGATCCAGAGCTTGCCGCCGTTGATGACGTACTCGTCGCCGTCTTTCTCGGCGGTGGTCTCCATCGCCGGCACGTCGCTGCCCGCACCGGCCTCCGAGAGCGCGAACGCCCCGATGTCCTCGCCCGCCGCGACGGGGGTCAGGTACTCCTCCTTCTGGGACTCGTCGCCGAACTCGTAGAGCATGTTGCCCGCCAGCGAGGTGTGGGCGGCGACGATCGTCCCCAGGCCGCCCGAGCCCCGGGCGATCTCCTCGAGCCCGATCGCGTAGGAGTGATAGTCCAGGCCGGCACCGCCGTACTCCTCGGGGAAGGGCATCCCCATCAGCCCCAGTTCGGCCATCTGGTCGACGAGGTCCTGTGGGAACTCGTCGTCGTGGTCGATCTCTTCGGCGACGGGGACGACCTCCTCGTCGACGAACTCCGACACCATGTCCCGAATCTGTTGCTGCTCGGCCGAGAGTGCAAAGTCCATATGGCGGGATTAGGAATCATGATCCTTTACTGTTCTCTCTTTGCGCTATCGTGTCTATCAGTGTCATGAGAGGGAACGTCGTGCAGTAGTGTCTCGACCGGCAGTAATCGACGACGAACCGCAGGTACGAACGCGGACCCAAAAATCGGCAGCCGATCGCCTCAGTTCTCGTCCGGCGCGGCGTCTTCCGGAACCTGTCCCTCGACGAGGGACTGGTCGGCGTACTCCTCGCGGATGTCCTTCTTCGAGAACTTGCCCGTCGCCGTCTTGGGCACCTCCTTGATGAACTCGATCTCGTCCGGGAGCCACCACTTGGGATACTCGTCGGCGAGCATCTCGTTGACCTCGTCGACGAGCGCGTCCCGATCGGCTCCCTCGGCGGGGACGACGAACGCGACCGGTCGTTCCTGCCAGCGCTCGTGGGGGACGCCGACGACGGCCGCCTCGGCGACGCCGTCGTGAGCCATGATCGCGTTCTCGAGTTCGACCGAAGAGATCCACTCGCCGCCCGATTTGATCACGTCCTTCTCGCGGTCGACGATCTTGATGTAGCCGTCCTCGTCGACGGTGACGACGTCACCCGTCTTGAGCCAGCCGTCCTCGAAGTCCGCCTCGTTGGCCTCGGGGCGCTCGAAGTACTCCGTCGTCACCCACGGCCCGCGGATCCACAGTTCGCCGAACTCCTGTCCGTTCCACTCGATCTCCTCGCCGTCGTCGTCGATGACCGTGAACTCGAGGCCGGGAACGACCAGCCCTTGCTTACCGCGCTTTTCGACCCGCGTGTCGTAGTCCGCGTTCTGCAGGTCGGATTTGAGATGGGAGACCGCACCGATCGGCGCCATCTCGGTCATCCCCCAGGCGTGAAGCACCTCGACGCCCTGGGTGTCGAACCACTCGATCATCGATTTCGGCGCGGCCGAGCCGCCGACGATGACGGTATCCAGCGTCGAGAGGTCGACGTCGTTCTCCGTACAGTACTCCATCAGCCCCAGCCAGACGGTCGGGACGCCCGCGCTGATCGTCACGCCCTCGTTTTCGATGAGGGACGCGAGGTCTTCGGGCTCGGGAGAGGGGCCGGGGAAGACCTGTTTGGCCCCGCCGGCGGTCGCCGTAAACGGCATCCCCCAGGCGTTGACGTGGAACATCGGCACCACGGGCATGACGACGTCGTCGTCGGCCATCGGGATGCCCTGTGGCGTCTGGGAGGCCATCGTGTGGCTCCAGAGCATCTGCTGGGTGTATTCGACGCCTTTCGGGTTGCCAGTCGTCCCCGAGGTGTAACACATCCCCGCGGGCTGTTCCTCGTCGACGTCGGGCCAGTCGTAGTCGGTCTCGTGGCCGTCGATGAACGACTCGTACGGTGTTGCCTCGAGGTCGTCGGCCGGCTGGCTCCCCATGACGACGAAGTCGATACCGTCGAACTCGTCGTCGGCGTCGGCGACGGCACCCGCGAGTTTCGGCGCGAGCGACTGGTCGACGAAGATCAGTTCGTCGTCGGCATTGTCGACGATGTACTGGATGTGTGCGTCGGGGAGCAACGGGTTGATCGTATGGAGCTGTGCCCCGATCGATGGCACGGCGAAATACGTCTCGAAGTGGCGCGAGTGGTTCCAACAGAAGGTTCCGACCCGATCACCTTCCTCGATTCCGTACTCGTCGAGCGCGTTCGCGAGTTGGCTCGTTCGCTGCTCGTACTCGCCGTACGTGTATCGTTGCATTCCATCGTGATTCCGGGAGACGATCTCCGTCTCGGAATACAGCTTGCTTGCCCGCCACAAGAACGGCCGAAGCGTTTGATCAGTACCTGCTGGCATGTCGTCCTATATAGAGGGAGAAATACTGTATTATTCTTTCCATACATATGATGGGGTTCGGACGCTTCTTCCGCCCCAACGTATCGTCTGCAGTCCCCGTAACGGCTGAAGTTTCGGCGATACAATCCGTCTCGGCCGAGACAAGTGCGAGTCCGAGAAGTGGCCGGCCACCGGCGACCGAAACGACTCACACACCGACCGCACGGCAGCCGTACGGTCGGACGTCCATCGACTGCCAGTATAGAACAGGGACTCGTCTATGCAGTCCGTTCCGCGACGGGGATCAGCTCGAGCCGACGGCCTCGAGCGCGTCCGGAATCGGGTTCTCGCCCGAAAGGATCTCGAACGTCTCGCCGACGACGGGCTCGCAGTCGATCGCGGCCACGAGCGTCGCGGCCACGTCCTCGCGCGGGATGTCATCCTCGCCCAGCTCGAGCCCCTCGGCGGCCCGGATCTCGCCGGTGCCGGGTTCGTCCGTCAGTTCACCCGGCCGCACGATCGTGTCCGCGCGCCCGCTGTGTCGGAGGTACTCGTCGGCTTCGGCCTTCGCGATCAGGTAGTCTCGCAGCGGTTCCGGCCCCGCATCCGGGTCGTCTGCCCCCATCGAACTGAGCATGACGAACCGGTCGATGCCCGCCTCGCCCGCGGCGTCGATCAGGTTGATCGCGCCGTCGCGGTCGACGCCGTAGACGTCCTCGCCGCCGGAGCCGGCCGCGAACACGACGGCGTCACAGCCCTCGAGCGCGCGCTCGAGCGTGGACGGCTCGGTCAGGTCCGCAACGACCGGCTCTCCGCCCAGTCGTTCCAGTTCCTCCCGCTGGGACTCGTCGCGAATCATCGCTCGCGGGGTGTAGTCGCGTTCGGCTAGCAGCGCCGTTACGTGCTGACCGACCCCGCCGTGGGAGCCGGCGACGAGTATCGACTGATGCATGGGTCCGGATTCGCCGCTCGCACGCATACGGGTTTCGGCGGGAGTTGCCGGCCCCCCCGATCGGTCGGGCCGGCCCGCTCGGAGCGCCGGGCGGAAGAGCGCGCCGCGACCGCGGTGTTTTTCCGGGATGATAACCAAACTAACTCGAGTAGATGACCACGGGCCAGCCCGAACCCAAACCAGACGCCGACCTCGAGGACGACCTCGAGTGGTGTTACGATGCGGTTCACGGCGTTTCGCGGACTTTTTCGATCACGATCGATCGGCTCGAAGAGCCGATGGCGAGACACATCTGTCTCGGCTATCTCCTCTGTCGGATCGCGGACACCATCGAGGACGCCGGCCACATCCCGCCGGCGCGACAGACCGAACTGCTCACGCGGTACGACCGGCTGCTCGATCCCGATGCGACGGAGTCGGTCGACGCGTTCATGGACGACATCGAGCCCTGGATTCCCGACGACCGCAACGACGACTGGGAGGTCGTCGCCCGGACCCCCCGCGTCCTGCGGACGTTCGAGTCCCTCGACGAAGAGCCCCGCGAGATCATGCGCGACCCCGTCCGAGAACTCGTCGACGGGATGGCGATGTTCACCGACCGGTACGCCGACGAGGGCGGCCTGCGCTTACAGACCATCGAGGAACTCGAGGAGTACTGCTGGTACGCCGCCGGCACCGTCGGTACCCTGATCACCGGGCTGGTCGCCCGCGGCACCTCACAGGACCGGGCCGACGAGATGCGGGAGAACGCCCGCTCGTTTGCCCTCCTCCTGCAGCTGGTCAACATCGCGAAAGACGTCGACGACGACTACCGCGAGGAGAACAACGTCTACCTCCCCGCCGAATGGCTCGCCGCGGAAGATGTCGACGTCGAGGCAGTCACCGACGAGGCCCACCACGGTGGCGTCACGAACGTCATCAAGCGGGTGACAGGCCGCGCCGAGAGCTACCTCGACGACGCCCAGCGATACCTCGAGGTCGTCCCCGAACACAACGGCAACCGCCTCTCGGCGTGGGCGATCCCCTATCTGCTGGCGGTCGGCACGCTCCGCGAACTGCGCGAACGGCCCGAGGACGTGGTCCGCGAGGGCGACGTGAAAGTCTCCCGGGCGGAGGTCTTCGCCCTCCTCCAGCAGTTCGAGGACGGCGTCTCCCGCTCGCGACTGGCCGAACTGCGCGAGCAGATGGCCAACCAGCCGCTTCATCAGTGAACGGCAACCACTGCGCCTGAAACGCCCGACGAGGGCCGTTCTCGAGCCGTCGAACCGAACCGGCAGCGCCGTTTCCCGGCTCGCGGCGGAGACACAAGACGTATGCGAGCGTCCTGACGAGTTCTACCCCGATGGTCCGTCCCGCCCTCGAGCGCCGCGTCGGCATCGACGAGCGCGCGCTGGCGGTGTTTCGCATCGCGCTCGGCGGCCTCCTCCTGTTCGACGTCTCTCACCGGGTGCGGTTTCTCAACGCCTTCTACACGGACGACGGCGTGTTGCCGCGGGCGCTCCTCCGCGAACAGTACGCGCTCGGACGCTACTCGGTTCACGCGCTGTCGGGCGAGCCGTGGGTCCAAGTCGTTCTGTTCGGCTGTTCGGCGCTCCTCGCGGTCGCACTGCTGGTGGGCTACCGGACGAGAACCGCGACGGCCCTCGCTGCACTCTTGCTCTTCTCGCTGCACTTTCGCAACCCGTTCGTCCTGAACGGGGCCGACAGGCTCCTGCGCGAACTGCTGGTACTTGCCGTCTTCCTCCCACTCGGCAACCGCTGGTCGATCGACGCTCGAGAGAGGGCGGGACGGAACGACGCCGCGACGCGAGCAGGCAACGACGCGCTGATCGCGACGCCGGCGACCGCGGCGGTCCTCGTTCACGTCGTCACCCTGTTCGTCGGCAACGCCGTCCTCAAGACCGAGGGCAGCACCTGGTATAGCGGCGACGCCCTCGGCTACGCGCTCCGGCAGGACCAACTGACGCTCCCGCTCGCCGACGCCGTCGCGACCTACCCGTTCGCGCTCACGGCCGGCACCTACGCCTGGGCGGGACTCGTGACCGGCGCACCCCTGTTGCTCCTGCTTACCGGCCGTCTCCGAACTGCCTACGCCGGGGCGTTTCTGACCGCAGTCTCCGGAATGGCGTTCTCGATGGCCGTCGGCCTCTTCCCGGCGGTCCTGTTCGCCGCGGTCCTCCTCTTTCTCCCACCGGGCATCTGGGACGCTCTGGAGCGCGTCGCCGCCGGCGCGGTCGATCGGGTCGCCCCGCTCGAGCGCGCTCTGACGGCCTGCCGGCTCAGGATCGATCGCGTGACACCGCCGCGGTCCGTCGGCTCGCCGCTGCCGTCGACGGTCCGGAACCGAATCGGTCGGTATCGATCGGTCGCACTCGTCGGCGTTCTGGCCGTCGTCCTCCTGTGGAGCGGACTGCTGCTCGGCGCGACGGCAGGCCTCGAGCCGGCCGACTCGCGGGTGCCCGACGACTATCGGTGGACGATGTTCGCACCCGATCCGAGTACGACCGACGGCGGGTTTACGGCGGTCGGCCACGTCGACGGCGGGCCCGATATCGACGTTCTTCGCGGTGCCGCCGTTCGGGCCGACCACCCGCCCGCGGCCGACACGGGCCCCGACTTCCGCTGGCGGAAGTATCTCTATTCGCTGCTCGAGAGCGACGCCCGCGCCGATCGGTTCGCGGGCTACATGTGCGAGCGGGCGACCGCGGCGAGCGGGAGCCCCGTCGAGAACGTCACCGTGACGTACACTGAACGGCGGATCGCGCTCGAGGGCGAGGCCCCGCCGCCGGAGACGACGACGGTCGTCGAACGGTCGTGCTGAGAGCGGGGACGAACTGCGACAGGGAGTCGGGAGATTACGCCGTCAGCCGTCCGCGGCCGCGAGCGTTCGGCCGAGCAGCGCCAGCGGATAGCCGAAAATCCCCACGACTGCGACCCACGGCAGGAAGACGAGCATGCCGACGAGGACGGTCCAGACGCCGATCGGACTCGCCGGGTAGACGAGCGCGCCGACGGCGCTCGGAACGAGCGCGGCGGCCCCGAGTAGCGCGACCGGACGCCGGTCGCGCTCGAACGCGTGGCCGATCGGCAGGAAGAGTGCGGTAGCAACCCCGAACAGGAGCGGTAGCGCGTACACGACCCCGCCGGCGAGCGCTCGCGTGTAAGCGGCGGCGACGAGCGTCGCGAAGACCGCGAGGACGAACAGCCCGCGCGTCTCGAGTCGGGGACCGATCCGTGCGGCGGCCAGCCCGAGCAACGCGTATCCGACTCCCAGCGACGACAGCACGACGGCGGCCGGCGGAAACACCCGGTCGGTCGCTACCGCACCGTAGGCGAGGAAGCCGATCGCACCGCCGATGCCGACGGCGACCAGCAACCGCTCGAGCGTCGCCGCATCGACCGTCGGCCGCTCGAGGCCGAGGCGGCTGGTCACCCGCTCGACCACGGCGGATCCGCGGCTGGAACGGCCGATCACGATACCGAGGAGACCGATCAGCGCGCCGGGGACGGCCCCGATAGCTAACCCGCAAGCAAGCGCTGGCGGCCCGGTCACGTGGGCGATCGTCGCGTAGCCGCTCGCGGTACCGAGGAGGCCGCCCTCGCCGTAGGTGACGTACGTCTGGTCGTCGAAGCCGCGGTCCCGTGCCCCGTCGTTCTCGTTCGTCCAGGTCGCCTCGTTACCGTCGACGTCGGCGGCGGGGAGACGGTTCGTGATCACCGTTCCGTCGGGCGTATGGATCGTCAGCCGCTCGGCCGCCAACTCGTAGCGCGTGGACGACGTCCCGGTCGCGAAGTAGTCGATAATCCAACTGTCGCCGACGCCGCGACGAGCGACGTCGTCGACGGTGTAGTTCACCACGACGGTGTCGTCCTCGACCGTCGCCTCGACGGCCCGAACGTCGCCATCTGCGGCGTGAGAGTGTGCCCAGGCGTCGTCGACCGCGGCCTCGAGGGCGCTCTCGTTGGACCGATAGCGTTCGGCGGCCGAGTCGGTGACGGGGATCCGGGCGTGCCATAGCGAATTACCGGTCTCGTCGACGTAGACGTCGAGGGTTCCGTGATCGGTCGCGCCCGCGACTTCGGCGTCGTTGGCGACGCTGGGACCGCAGACGCCACAGAGCTGTGTCGGAGGCGGTGCGGCCGCCACCGCGACGACGGCGATCAGTCCGACGAGACACCAACAGAGGAGGAGCGGGAGAACACGGGCGGTTCGCATCGTCTTCGAAGACGCATGTCGGCACCAAATAAATTATGCCAAGCTGAAACGACCGGCGCGGCTATTCGTACTCGTAGAACCCCTGCCCCGTCTTCTTACCGAGGTCGCCGGCCTCGACCTTCCGCTTGAGGAGGTAAGCTGGCTTGTACCGATCACCTAACTCCTCGTGAAGCGTCTCGGAGGCGTGGAGACAGACGTCGAGCCCGATGTGATCGGCCAGCGTCAGCGGTCCCATCGGCACGTTGGTCCCGAGTTCCATTCCCGTATCGATGTCGTCTTTGGAGGCGACGCCCTCGTCGTAGGCGCGGATCCCCTCGTTGATCCAGGGCATCAGGATCCGGTTGGTGACGAAGCCGGGCTTGTCGTCGGCCTCCCAGGTCGTCTTCCCGAGGTCCGCGGCGAGGTCGTGGGCCAGTTCGGTCACTGTGTCGGTCGTCTTCTCGCCGACGACGACTTCGACGCCCTCCATGATCGGCACCGGGTTCATGAAGTGCAGCCCGATCACGCGCTCCGGGCACTCGAGGTCGCTGGCGATCGAGGTGATCGAGAGCGTACTCGTGTTCGTCGCCAGCACTACGTCGTCGGCACACACCCGCTCTAAGTCGGCGAAGACCTCCCGCTTGACCGCGAGTTCCTCGAGGGCGGCCTCGACGACCAGATCGCAGTCGCCGAGATCGTCGAGGAGCGTGGTCCCCTCGATCCGGTCGCGGATCGTCGCCGGCGCTTCCTCGAGGGCACCCCGGCTCTCGAGGCGGCTGAGACTGTCGTCGATGGTGTCGAAGCCGTTCTCGACGTACTGCGATTCGATGTCGCGCATGACGACCTCGTAGCCGTTCGTGGCGGCGACCTGTGCGATGCCGCTGCCCATCGTCCCCGCGCCGACGACGCCGATCCGGTCGAGCTGCTCGCGAACCATACGCTCCCTTCCGTCGTCGCGGCCGTAAGCGTGCTGGTCGGCTGGAGTCGTGTCGGCGCGCGAGGGTAACTTTCAAGACGAGACAGTGTGAGCTACGCACGACCGGTGAATCGCGTGAGCAAGGAAGAAGTCGTCAGCGACGCGGAGACGGGAGCCGGCCCGGCGAGCGATGGGGAGGACGGAAACACGACCGTCGTCGACATCGGGATCACCGTCGACGTCGGCGACGACACCGCCGATGTCGCCGACGACGGTTCGGACCCCGTCGAACTCGCCTTCGACGAGGACGAACTGCTCGCGGCGACCGACGCCGCGACCGTGGACACCGACGACGAAGCCCCCGCGGGTTCGGAGCGGGACGCGGCGATCGAACCGACCGAACGCGAGGCGCTCGCGGCCGCCGGCATCGACCCCGAGGCAGTCGTCGACAAGGAGTACTCCTATCGACTGTTGCTCGAGGACGGGGTCGACGAGGACGTCGCGGCCGCCCTCCGGAGGCGCTTCTCGCTGCCGTGGTCGTTCGAGTCCGACGGCGATCTCCAACGGCGCTCGAGCGAGGTCCGCGGGCTCGGCGCGGCCGAACGCGAGTGGATCGCGGTCAGCGACGACGAGGACTGGCAGGCCTTCGAGTACGACGAGGCGGCCGTCTCGATCGGTCGTGAGCGCCCCTCACAGCGGCCGTATCCGAAGCCGACGCCGGTGACGGCGGTCACCGGGGTCGGCCCGGACGACGCCGATCGGCTGGCCGAGGCCGGGATCCAGTCGGCCGAGCGGCTGGCGACGATCAGCGCGATGACCGTCGCCACGGCGCTCGATCTGAACGTCCTGCACGTCCGTACGTGGCGACACAACGCCCGCGAATTGCTCGAGTGACGACGGCGATAGCACGGTGACGCTGTCGCTAGCACTCGTCGCTCGAGCCGACGCCGCGTTGGCAGTCGGCTCCCGATAGCTGATTTCGATCCCGTTTCGAGTACTCGATGAGTCGGATCGCCGTCACGTCGCACGGCTCGAGAGAGTGCGATTACTACACGTATACTCAATTTCGACAATCAGGACCATCAGAGATTTATAGCGCACTGTTGGACCGTCTAACAGATGATTCCGATCGACGATTCCCCGATCGTACGCGACGGCAAGTCACTGATTCTGGCGATGGACCACGGTTTAGAACACGGCCCCGTCGACTTCGAGGAGGTTCCCGAGAAGCTCGACCCGTCGACGGTCTTCGAGACGGCGACCCACGACGCCGTCTCCGCGATGGCGGTCCAGAAGGGGATCGCCGAGGGCTACTATCCCAGCTACGAGGACGACGTCAACCTGCTGCTGAAGCTAAACGGCACCTCGAACCTCTGGATGGGCGAGCCCGACTCGGCGGTCAACTGCTCGGTCGACTACGCCGCCGAACTGGGCGCCGACGCCCTCGGATTTACCGTCTACGGCGGCTCGAACCACGAGATCGAGATGGTCGAGGAGTTCCGCGACGCCCAAGAGAAGGGCCGCGAGTACGACCTCCCCATGGTCATGTGGTCCTACCCGCGCGGCCAGGGGCTGAAAAACGACACCAAGCCCTCGACGATCTCCTACGCGACGCGGCTGGCCCTCGAGCTGGGTGCCGACATCGCGAAGGTCAAGTACCCCGGGAGCCCGGACGCGATGGCCCACGCCGTCGACTGTGCCGGCGACATGAAGGTCATCATGTCGGGCGGGTCCAAGACCTCCGACTACGAGTTCCTCTCGCAGGTCGAGGCGGTCATCGACGCCGGCGCGAAGGGGCTGGCCGTCGGTCGAAACGTCTGGCAGCGCGAGGACCCGACGCGGCTGCTGGACGCCCTCGAGAAGGTCATCTACGAGGAGGCGACGGCCGACGCCGCGCTCGAGGCCACCGAATAGATGACGGTCTCGGACCCGGTCGTCGAGGACATCGTCGCGACGATCAGTCGCTCGGCGACCGAGATACGGCAGGGACTGATCGGCCGCCGCGGGACCGTCGACGAGGAAAACCCAAGCGGCGAGACCCAGGCCGAGGCGGATGTCTGGGCCGACGAGTTGCTCGGCGAGCGCCTCACCGGGATCGACGGCGTCGGTCAGTACGCCAGCGAGGAGCGCGCCGAAATCGTCGACTGCGGTGTGGATCCGGCCGACGGCGACGCCTACGCCGTCGCAGTGGACCCGCTCGACGGCTCCTCGAACCTCAAGTCCAACAACACCATGGGGACGATCTTCGGCGTCTACGACGCCGCACTGCCCGCCCGCGGTGAGACGCTCGTCGCAGCCGGCTTCGTCCTCTACGGCCCGATCACGACGATGGTGATCGCCACCGAGGAGACCGTCGCCGAGTACGAACTCTCCGGGGGCGAGCGGAACGTCGTCGACGACGACGTGACCCTCCCCGACGAGCCGGTCGTCTACGGCTTCGGCGGCCGTGTCCCCGACTGGCCCGCGGACTTCCGCGAGTACGCCCGCGAGATCGAGGCCGAACTCAAACTCCGCTACGGCGGCGCGTTGATCGGCGACGTCAATCAGGTACTGACATACGGCGGCACCTTCGGCTACCCCGGCCTCGAGTCCCGGCCCGAGGGCAAACTCCGCCTGCAGTTCGAGGGGAACCCGATCGGCTACGTCGTCGAACGGGCCGGCGGGCGCTCCTCGAACGGGGACCGCTCGCTACTCGCCGTCGAGCCCGACGCCCTCCACGATCGCACGCCGGTCCACGTCGGCAACGACGAGCTGATCGAGCGCCTCGAGGCGGCCCTCGCGTAGCCCGCCGATCCATTTTTTGGTATCGTCAGTCGATCCAGGCGGCCGTTACGGCGACGTAGACGCCAACACCGACGAGCAACAGCGCGTAGAACGCCCAGCGGGGCCAGCCGGTCGCGAGGAACGCCAGGGTGAGAAACAGGACCCACAGGGAGATGGCGATCAGATCCCCGACGACGCGGCCGATCGTCCGGACGGCCGTTCTAACAGGTCCGGTCGCGCCCTCCTCGGACCGACTGGTATCGTTACGCATCGCGGTTCGGTCCTCGTGGCTCCGGTCGATCGTCGGTTCGATCCTCGTGGCCCCCGTCGGTCGTCGATACGATCCTCGTGGCCCCCGTCGGTCGTCGCTCAGAAGTGATAGCCATGTGTTTCGGTCAGTCGATAGGCCCCCACGCCCCAGACGTAGCTCTGGCCGGGCCACCAGGTCCGGGCGTTGTTGAAGCCGGCGATGAGGACGTCGTCGGGCCCGCCCTCGGGATCGCGGTGGTAGCTCACGGAGCCGCTATCGCCGTCCGTGAGGTCCATCTCGCCGCCCCAGCGGAGTTGGCCGCGCCGGCAGAAGTCGTCCGTGAAACAGGTCACGGCGTCGATTCCCTGTATCTTTCCCACCGTGTGACCGGTCATCGCACCGACCTTCTCGAGTTCGGCGTCGCGTGCGACGAGCGTCGCGAGGCCGAACTTGGTGAACTGGCCCCGCACCCGCGGGCTCGAGGGGGCGTCGATCCTGTTCGTCGGTTCGATGCCGCCGGTCGGTTCGACGGTCGCGACGTCGGCGACCGGGTGGTGGTGCGCGACGGTCCCTAGTTCGGCCGCGTCGTCGCCCCCGACGGGCAGCGAGAGGGATTCCTCGGTCGACCCCTCGATCCCGTCGAAGGCATGATCGGCCGTCACGAAGAACCGCCGTTCCCCGTCGGGGTGATACAGCGCCGGACCGAGCGTCGCCAGACTCGTCGGCGTCTCGCAGGCGACGCCGCTGGGGACGCGACCGTCCGTACCGGGGTAGCCAAGCCGGGGTTCGCTCGCCTCGGAGTCGTCCCCGATGTCGTCGACATCGATGAACGTCTCCACGTCGATCTCGACGCCCTCGGCGAGTTCGCCGAGCAGTTCGTTCACGGAATGCCCCTCGCTCGAGACGCCGACGGAGACGGTTGCGGTCCCGCTATCGAAGTCACCGGGGACGACGGCACTCCCGAGGTAGCCGGTGAACCCGACCCGGGACAGGAGATCATTGATTTCGAGCGCCTTCTCGACGGCGGCGTACCACGCTGCAGGGACGCGTTCCGTTCGCTCCCGGATCGACCACGGGTCGGCCGGGTCGTCCCTGACGAGGGCAGTGACGACGGGGACCTCGCCGTCGCCGGCGGCGAGGAAGTCGTCGACGCCGATCCAGTGGGCCATCCCGAGGGCGTAGCCACCGCCGGCGACCGTCCGCAGGAACTCGCGTCGGTCCAGTCCCCGCCCGATCCGGTCGCGAAGCGTCGCTCTCCGTTGTCCCGAACGTTCGGTGTGTACCTCCGACATATCGCTATCTACCCCGCTCCACACTATTGGAACGGATCGCTAACCGTCGAAACGAACGGCCATTCGACGGAAAGCCGTGCTGCCTGCAATTGCCGTCGAACGTCTTTCTCGCGGCCGGATCGTCGGTCGGCAGCGGCCGTGGTGCTGCCCGCCAGTCGATCGCGGCCTCTCGGACACCCATATAACGCGGACTCCCACGTAACGCGTGGACTACTGAACGCGAGCGTTCGTATCATCGGACCCGACAGTGTATGATGTCTCCGTGCTGGTGACCACGGAGACAGAACGCACTCTCGAGCGGGCCGCGCCATAGTCGATCCGTCTCCCCTCGCGACGACCGCCACACGATCAGTGGCGATCCGTCGGCGCGACCCCTCTCCCCCTCTACTGTCTCATCCAGTCCGTGATCAGTTCGTGTGACCGTCCGACATGGAGACGACGGTAACGACAGTATTCGGCCGGCAGGAGATCCAGTATCATGTGGTTTCGACGCATAGCTGACCCCGCCTTCGAAGTACGACCCGGTTACAACCCCGAAATCGTCGCGGCTGCCGCCCGAACCGTTTGCCGTCGATTGTAAGCGATTACCAGCGACGGCGATCCCCCTACGCCTGCCATAACAATACCCCGCGTACTGGTACGGGTTCTTGCTCCCGACGGCAGCGGTCGGTTCGATTCCGGCCGGGAGTCTATGAGTTCCGAGCGCGCGACCCCAGGCCAGTGGCTGCCGGGCGATGTGACGCCCGTCGACCTCGAGCGGCTGCTCTGGGGGCTGGTCGCGCTCTCGCTGGTCGCCGACGTCGTCACGACCTTCGTCGGGCTCAACCTCGGGTTGGCCGAGTCCAACCCTGCGGCCCGCGGCGCGATCGAGAGCTACGGCGTCGTCGGCATGCTCGGGCTGAAGGCGTTCGCGGTCGGCGTCGCGCTGGCCTGCCGGCCTCTCCTCGAGCGGGCGTATCGGCCGATCGTGCCCGCGGGGCTCGCGGTGCCGTGGCTGGCCGCTGCAGTTCTCAACGTCTATACGATCTCGACGGTCGTGTGAGCGGCCGAAGACGGGCGGGACCAGTGGCGGTGTCGTCGAACGACTCGAGGAAGGGAGACAATCCGGCGGTTCCGGTTTCAGATTCTGCAATGCCCCCCATTTCCTAAACGGCGTTTCACCGTACCAACGGGCTCGAATGAAGCGGAGACAAGTCGTACGATTGGTTGCACTGAGCGGCGTCGCAGTTCCGCTTGCCGGCTGTTCGAACGAGGCGGCCGAGGGCGATGACGAGAACGACGATACGGATGGCGACACTGACGACCAAGACGGTTCCGCCGACGAATCGGACGAACGGGAGTTCTCCGGGACCGGATCGGAGGCGCTCGAGGACGTCAGTGTCGAGGGCGGGCTCACCGTCGTCGACGCTACCCACGAGGGCGACGGCGAGTTCCAAGTTCGGTTGATTCCCGAGGAAGACGACGGTAGTGAGGACGACACGGAAGACACAAGCGAGACGGAGTCAACTGGGACGCTGTTCGCCGATTCGTCGGGCGAGTACGACGGACAGACCGCGTGGCATATGGAGGGCGGGACCTACCAACTCAGCGTCGTCGCCGGCGGCGATTGGACGGTGACCGTCCGCGAGCCGCGTGAGACCTCCGGGGATTCCATGCCCGTGTCCCTCGAGGGAACCGGAAACGAAGTCCACGGTCCGTTCGAGTTCGACGGATCGCACCAGCCCTCCGGCGACTACGACGGAACGGAGATCAACGTCACCATCCTCTCGACGACGCGGGAGGCCACCCAGTTCGTGTTTCACGAGGACAGTATCGAGAACCCGACCGAGTTCGAGTTCGACGGCGTCGGCTACGTCGAAATCAAATCCGACGGCGAGTGGTCGGTCGACATCGAGTGACCGGCAGCGGCCGATCACTCGACCCTATCGGCCTCGTCGCCGGCGTCCTGCTGGATCCAGATCGTCTTCGTGTTGACGAACTCCGTGATCCCGTGTTCGGCGAGTTCCCGGCCGTAGCCCGAGTCCTTCACGCCACCGAAGGGCAATCGAGGATCGGATTTGACGAGTTCGTTGACGAAGGCGAGCCCGGACTCGAACTGCCGGGCGACCCGCTCGCCGCGCTCGAGATCCTCGGTCCAGACGCTCGCACCGAGACCGAAGCGGGTGTCGTTTGCCTTTTCGATGGCGGCGTCCTCGTCGGGGACCCGGAACACGGAAGCGACGGGGCCGAACAGTTCCTCCCGGTCGGCGGGGGTGTTCTCGGGGACGTCCGTGATTACCGTCGGCGGGTAGTACGCGCCGTCGCGGTCCATCGGCTCGCCGCCCAACTCGAGTTCGCCGCCTTGCTCGACCGTCTCCGCGACCTGCTCGTGGAGTTCCTCCATGAGGTCCGGGCGGGCCTGCGGCCCGAGGTCGGTGGCCTCGTCCATCGGATCGCCGACCGTCTGGGCCGCCATCTCGTCGATAAAGCGGTCGACGAACTCGTCGTAGACGTCGTCGACCACGACGAACCGCTTGGCCGCGATGCAGGACTGGCCGTTGTTGATGAGTCGCGCCTGGACCGCCGTCTCGACCGTCTCGTCCATGGGGGCGTCCTCGAGGACGACGAAGGGGTCGCTCCCGCCCAACTCGAGGACCGACTTCTTGAGCTGGCTGCCGGCGGTTTCGGCGACCGCCCGACCCGCGGCGTCGCTGCCGGTGATGGTGACGGCTCGGATCCGGTCGTCCTCGATGACCGCGTCGATCTCGCTCGAGTCGATCAGCAGCGACGTGAAGGCGCCGTCGGGAAACCCCGCTTGGTCGAAGACGTCCTCGATGGCCCGGGCGCAGCCGGGGACGTTCGAGGCGTGTTTCAGCAGGCCGACGTTGCCCGCTGCGAGGTTCGGCGCGGCAAAGCGAAAGACCTGCCAGAAGGGGAAGTTCCAGGGCATGATCGCCAGTACCGGCCCCAGCGGCTGGTAGGCAACGACGGTGCGGGCGCTCTCGTCGCCGGCGATCACCTCGTCCTGGAGGTGTTGTGCCGCGTTCTGGGCGTAGTAGTCACAGACCCACGCGCATTTCGCGACCTCGTCGCGGGCCTGCCCGATCGGCTTCCCCATCTCTTCGGTCATCAGTTCGGCGTACTCGTCGGTGTTCTCCCGAAGGACGTCGGCCGCCCGGGCGAGCAGCCGCTGTCGGGTCTCGATCAGCGTCTCCGACCACTCCGCGAAGGTCTCGGTCGCGCGCTCGAGTCGGGTCTCGCGTTCCTCGTCGGAGGTCGCCTCGAAGCTGTCGACCACGTCGCCCGTCGCCGGGTTCGTGCTTTCGATTGACATGCGGTGACCGACCATGACGAATCGCTTAGTACGCGGGGCTGCCAACCAATGGTGAGTCGATCCGTCACGGTCGTTCGTGCCACACAACCCCTATGTCGGTCGAATCCCTACGAGCGACCATGTCAACTGACACGTCCCACGACGATTTCGAACCGCCACCCGAAGCGCGGAAGACCGTTCTCTTCTGTCCGGACTGTGGCCACGAGAGTCCGGTTACCGGCGACTGGGAGACCGTGACAGCCGGCGACGAGCGACTGCTCGTCTGTGTCGACTGTGGCTGCGTCGTCGATCGGCGATCGCGACGCCGGCGCGAGACCGTGAAAGCGGTCTAGCGCGGGACCGGGGGATGGTCCCACACCCCTCGTTCAGAGTGAAACGCGTGTTCGAGGTGGTGGTAGTTCGACGGATCAGGAAAAGGACTCGAGATCGGCGTCGCGGTTCCCGGTCGACGGCCCCGTCTCCCGAAGTCGGTCGTACGTCGGCAGGTCCTCGAGCGAGGCGTCGCGACGGACCGCCTTGACGATGTGTTTCGGGTCGGTCACGAGCCGGTGCAAGAGGTAACTCCCCTGTGACCGACCGCCACCGGTCTTCTCGGATTCGATGACGCCGAGAAACGCCTGCTCTTTGAGTTGGCGATAGAGGCCGTTTTCGGTGATCGGGTCGGTCGCGACCAGCTCACAGATGCCGACGTAGCGCTCGTACACCTCCCGGGTCTTGTACGTCTCCCGATCGCCCGTGATGATACAACTGGCGAGCGCATAGAGGGCGAGTTTCGCGTGAACGGTCGCGCCGCTCGTGAGTTCTTCGATGCGGTTGATCTCGGCGACCTCCTGAGCCTGCTGAATGTGGGTCTCCGAAACCGTCTCGCTGTCGGTGCGGCGGGCGAGTTCCCCGGCTTCCTTGAGGATCTCGATCGCTTTTCGTGCGTCGCCGTGTTTCTTCGCCGCGAGGGCGGCACAGAGTTCGATCGTTCCGTCCTCGAGGACGTCGGGCTGGAATGCGTCCTCGCGATTGCGCATGATCTCGCGGAGCTGGGAGGCGTCGTACGGATGGAAGAACAGCTCCCGGTGGCCGAAGCTGCTGTCGATCCGCTCGTCGAGGGTCTCCCGGTACTGGACCTTGTTGCTGATCCCGATCACGCCGATGTAGGCGTCGGTCTTTCGGGCCTCTCGAGCGCGCGAGAGCTGCATCAGAATGTTGCTGTTGTCCAGTTTGTCGATCTCGTCCAAGATGACGATGACGGCGTCGAAACAGTCCTCGAGAATCCCCCAGATGTGCTGGTAGTACTCCATCGTTCCGACGCCGCGAAGCGGGATGTTCTGCTGGTAGTCGGTCTGGTCTTTCAGACTGAGTGCCAGCTGTCGGGTCGCACGGGTTTCGGTGTTCGCTTCGGAGCAGTCGACGTAGAGAACGGCACAATCGATGTCGTTGCCGCGGGCGGCGTCCTGGGCCCGCGTCGAGACGTGTCGTGAGATCAGACTCTTTCCGGTCCCCGTTTTGCCGTATATCATCACGTTGTTCGGCGGATCACCACGCGTGATCGCACCGACTTCGGCGGCGACGGACTGGATCTCGTCGTCGCGCCCGACGATGCGGTCCTCGTCGGGAACGTGACCGACGTGGAGGAGTTCCTTCCGATCGAAGATGGGATCATGAGATTCGAAGAGCGGGTCCCCACCGGTCTGCTCGGCCATAGTTCAGATCTGGAGACGGACATTATAAACCTGTGGAAGCCCGTTCAGACTGATAGTGAACAGAGATAGAACTGTTACTGTCTATTGAAGGCCGTTTCGGAGTATCCGTACTCGCTGCCGGGTGCAGACTGAACTGTGAACGCCCGTCGGGAACAGGCCCACACCCCGTTCAGACTGAAAGCAGTCGATAAGCCGTAGTCGCCAACCGGAGTGTACACCGAGTTCGCGTGGAACGTCGAGAGTGCGACGGATGCAGCTTTCCGGAACGTCTCCTCTCCCTCTCCTCCATCTAGAAATAGTATTATATATTACGGTAGCAGAAGATATTGCAACATCTTACAGTACCAAATCGTAACAATCGCTTGTGTCCCCCGCGGGTCGATTCCGTCGGTCACAACCAGGTACCGCTCACTCGGTATTCACTCTGAATGGGGGGTGTGGGTCCGGTACTACGAATCGCAAACCGTCCGATCGCGTTCGATCGGATCCCCCGCCGTTCAGAGTGAATCCGGTCATCCCCTCACGATCCCGTTTCACTCTGAACGAGGGGTGTGACTACCCCATCGATCGTGATCCGTCGATCGCCGGGATGATTCCGAACGCCCGGCGACACCGCCCGGCTTTTCACTCTGAACGAGGGGTGTGCCACCGGGTTATCGGCCCGCGCTCGAGACCGGGCCCCGAAACGGGCGGTAGAGAACTGACCGATCGCCCATCCGCTCGAGTGCGGAGGCGATCGTGTGCGATTGTTGCGATTTGGTGCTGCAAGTCGACCTCGAGGGCGCGGTCGCCCCCCAACTGGACCCGCGTCGAAGGCGTCGTGACCCGGCCGGAGCAACCGGCGAAATCGACTGAACGGTCAGTATATAGGGTACTTAGGTCAGCCTTGGAGAACGTGCATCTCTTTCCATGATAGATATTCGCTACGCTTATCCCTTGGTCCCCGAAACCCCTCGCGTATGAGCGAAGGGACCAACCCGTTCGAAAGCTTGCAATCACAGATCGACGACGCGGCGGCGTATCTCGACGTCGGCGACGACGTGATCGAGCGACTCAAACACCCCGAGCGAGTCCTCGAGACGAACCTCACGATCGAACGCGACGACGGAGACCTGGAGCGCTTCAAGGCCTTCCGCTCGCAGTTCAACGGCGACCGCGGGCCCTACAAGGGCGGCATCCGCTACCACCCGGGCGTCTCCCGCGACGAGGTCAAGGCCCTGTCGGGCTGGATGACCTACAAGACCGCGATCGTCGACATCCCCCTCGGCGGCGGGAAGGGCGGCATCATCATCGATCCGAACGACTACTCCGAGAGCGAACTCGAGCGGCTCACTCGCTCGTTCGCGAAGGAACTCCGGCCCATGGTCGGCGAGGACCGCGACGTGCCCGCGCCCGACGTGAACACGGGCCAGCGGGAGATGAACTGGATCAAAGACACCTACGAGACCCTCGAGAACACGTCGGAGCCGGGCGTCGTGACCGGGAAGGCGCTGGATTCGGGCGGCAGTGAGGGCCGCGTCGACGCGACCGGCCGCTCGACGGTCATCGCCGCCCGCGAGGCCTTCGACTACCTCGACAAGGACCTCGAGGGCGCGACCGTGGCCGTCCAGGGCTACGGGAACGCCGGCTGGATCGCCGCCCGACTGATCGACGAGATGGGCGCGACCGTCGTCGCCGCCAGCGACTCGAGCGGCGGGATCTACAACCCCGACGGCTTCGATCCGGTCGCGGCCAAGGATCACAAGAACGAGACGGGCAGCGTCGTCGGCTTCGAGGGAAGCGAGGAGGAGATCACCAACGAGGACGTCCTCACCCTCGATGTCGACCTGCTGATCCCCGCGGCACTGGAAAACGCGGTCGACGCCGACCTCGCGGAAGACGTCGAGGCCGACGTCATCTCGGAAGCCGCAAACGGGCCGCTGACGCCCGCGGCCGACGAGGTCCTCGAAGAGAAAGACGTCTTCGTGATTCCGGACATCCTCGCGAACGCGGGCGGGGTCACCGTCTCCTACTTCGAGTGGGTACAAAACCGCCAGCGCTTCTACTGGTCCGAGCAGCGGGTCAACGAGGAACTCGAGGGCGTCATCGTCGACGCCTTCGACGCCTTGATCGAGGCCTACGAGGAACACGACCTCGAGAACCCCCGGACCGCGGCCTACGTCGTCGCGGTCCAGCGGGTCGCCGACGCCTTCGAGGAAGCCGGGACCTGGCCCTGACCGACGGTCGCTTGCCGTAGCCGGAGCGATTCGGACGACACCCATTTTTCGAGTGACACACTGTTAGGATTTCAGTAAACACTTACCACCTGGACCGCCATTTGCAGGGAAATGAATCGACGAACCGTCATCGCGGGACTCGGTGCGGCGGGACTGGCCGGCCTGTCGGGCTGTCTGGGCTTACTCGGCATGGACGAACACGAATCGTCGCCCGCGGGCGTCACGAGCGAGGCCCGCGCGGAGACCGGCTACGAACAGACGGCCATCGAACCCCTCGGGATCGAGCGGGACGTCGGCCCCACGAACGAAACCGTCACGGTCACGAACTACATGACCAAACACGAAAAGCGGGTCGGGATTCAGGGGCTCGGCGAGCGCCGCGCGGCCGTCTTCAACGTGTTGACGACCCCGCAGGTCAGCATCCTCGGGCAGGAACTCAACCCCGTCGAGGAGATGTCGACCGAGGAACTCATCGACCTCGTCAGGAGCAACTACGACGGCATCGATAACGTCTCTCACGACGAGGACGCCACCGTCACGATCCTCGGGGAGTCGACGACCAAGTCGCGGTACAGCGCGGACGCGGAGTTCGACGGCCGAGACGTCGCGGTCGACGTCCACATCACCGAGGCCGTCGAGGCCGACGACGACCTGCTCGTGACGATCGGAGTCTATCCCGAGCCCCTCCAGGGGCGGGAAGCGCCGAACGTGGCGACGCTCACCGAGGCCGTGACCACCGACGTCGACGAGGGCGCCTCGAGCGGCGGCGCCGACTCCGATTCGGACGCCGAAAACGGCTCGACGAGCGACGACAACGACAGCGACGACGGCATCCTCGGCTGACCGACCGGCTTTTACCTCGGTCCGGACGGCGACCCGCGGCTCGAGGCGACGGTCACTGTGGGCCCGACCGGCTTTTACCTCGGTCCGGACGGCGACCCGCGGCTCGAGGCGACGGTCACTGTGGGCCCGACAGGCCGAGTTCGCGGCCGATCACCAGGTGCTGAATCTCGCTGGTCCCCTCTCCGATCTCCATCAGTTTCGCGTCGCGGTAGAACCGCTGGGGGGCGAAGTCGGTCGTGTAACCGTAGCCCCCGAGGACCTGGACGGCGTCCTCGGCGACCTCGCGGGCGGCCTCGCTGGCCTCGAGTTTCGCGAGGGCCGACTCCCTGGTGACGGGGTCGTCCCGGTCGTACGTCCGGGCGGCCTGTCGGGTCAGGAGCCGCGACCGCTCCGTCTTGCGGTGCATGTCGACGATCGTGTCCCGGACCGCGTCGAACTCGCAGATCGGCTGGCCGAACTGCTCGCGCTCCTGACTGTAGGTCTTCGCGTGTTCGTAGGCCCCCTGCGCGAGCCCGGTCGAGAGCGCGGCGATCGAGATGCGGCCGCCGTCCAAGGTCTGCTTGGTCTGGTCCCACCCGTCGCCTTCCGCGCCGAGCAGGCGATCCGCGGGGAGGCGAACGTCGTCGAACGCGATCTCGCAGGTCGGCGAGGCGTTGAGACCCAGCTTCTCCCAAACGGTCGTCACCTCGAAGCCGTCGTCCGCGTCGGGGGCGACGATGAACGTCGAGATGCCGTCGTAGCCCGCGTCGGGATCGGTGACGGCCTTGACGAGGATCGATCCGGCCTCGGAGGCGTTCGTGATGAACTGCTTGGTCCCGTTCAGTACCCACTCGTCGCCCTCTTTCCGGGCCCGGGTGTTCATGTCCGAGGCATCCGAGCCGCTCTCGGGTTCGGTCAGCGCCCAGCCGCCGATGGTCTCGCCCTCGGCCAGCGGCCGCAGCCAACGCTCCTTCTGGGCCTCGGTCCCGAACCGTTCGATGGGTTTCGAGGCCAGCGACGTGTGCGCGACGTAGGAGAGGCCGACGGCCCCGGAGACCCGGCCCAGTTCCTCCGCGACCAGCGTATACATCAGGGTATCGCCGCCGAGTCCACCGTAGTCCTCGTCGATCGGCACCCCCATCATATCGAGGGCGGCCAACTGGTCGAAGACCTCGGCCGGGAACCGATGGTCGTCCTCGATCTCCTGAGCGATCGGCTCGATCTCGGCCTCGCAGAAGTCCCTGACGGTCTCCCGAATCATCCGGTGTTCGTCGGGCAGATCGGCGGCCATACGCAATACTTGCCGAGGGCGGGAATAAACGCACCGCCGCCCGCAGGGGGCGGCCGAGAGAGTCACTCCTACCAGCCGCTTCGATCGTCCCGATCGTCGTCATCATCGTCCGACCCGCTCGAGTCGCCCCAGCCGCCGCCGTCATCGTCGGAGTCGCCTCCGCCGACCCCGCTGTCCGACTCGTCGCGGTCCCCCCAGCCGCTCGAGTCGTCGGAATCCGGTTCGTTCCAGCGGCTGTCGAACGATTCCGAGTCGTCGCCCCACATGTCGTCGGTCCCGAGGTCGTCGCGGTCGTCCCGGCGATCGTCCTCGGCTCGAGAGTCGGGCGTCTCCCAGGAGCCGCCGGTGCCCGGGCCGCCGCGAACCGCGTCCCGGCGGTCGGGGATCAGATCGAGGTCCGCGTCGGTATCACCGAGCAAGAGCAGGGCGTAGTAGCGCAGGTAGACGACGACCGGCACCTGGACCAACAGGACGAGTACCACGAGCAGCGGAATCGCGACCAGCAGGACGAGCAGGTTCAGAAACGGGATGAACAGGAGAACGAACAGGACGATCACGATCGGAATCGCCAGGATGAACAGCGCGATACCGATCGCAAAGGCGAAGACCAGCTGCAGGAGCCAGACCAGCAGGAGGTAGACGATATACTCCGCCCAGTTGCCCGACAGCGTCGGCCAGAACCGCTTCCAGGCGGCGACGACACCGAGATCCTCCTGCAGCATCGTCGGGGCGATAAAGACCGTCGTGAGCCGACTGATGACCGCATAGGCCAGCACCACGGGGATCGCAACGAGGATCACGATACCGATCATCGCCAGCGAAACGGCGTCCGACCCCGAGAGGAAAACTGCGGCCACCGGGAGCCCGATCACTGCGAGCGCGATCAGCCCGAGGACGACCCGAAACCCGAACAGTTGAACGCCGTGTCCGACGTTGCGCTTCGTGTACCGACGGACGTGTACCTCGCCGGAGCGCAGCGACTCGAGGAACGTGAACTCGAATATCGATCCGACCAGCAGGAACGCGAGTCCGACGAGGAGGACGGCGACGGTGACGACGACGAGTATCGGGAGTAACTCGCCGACGTCGACGGTGCCCGGATCGACCGACGTCCCCTCGTCGCTAACTCCCCCACCGCCGCCTGAAAAGACGGGGTTGCCGAACCCGACGCCGCCGATGAAAAAGAGCAGCAAGGCGAGTTTGAGCCACATCCAGGGACGGATCGGCGTCAGAAACTCGCGGGTGACATCGATCGCGTCGCTGAGGTCGTCGAGCGCATACATTGGCTACGAGTAGAACGTCTCGACTCATAGTGTTAGCGTTCCAACCCCTGGTCCCCCGCCGTCAGCGACACCTTCCACCGATAACACTTCGGGACGCATTTAACGCCGCCGCTCCTGACTGGCGGTATGGACATCCGCCGGCTCGCACGAGGGACCGTCGAGTGGAGCCGCATCGAGCGTGTCGTCCGCACGCTGGCGGATCGCTACGACCGCGAGGAGGTCCGCGTCGAGTTCCTCGAGGCGGACAACTGGCTCTCGACGCCCTGCGTCATCGACGACGAGTGGTTCGTCAAGATCGTCTCCCGGCAGAACGCCCTGGTGCATGCGGTGTTGACGACCGGCCGGAACGTCGGCGCGTTCTCCTCGGGTACCGAGGGCTTTTTCGATCGGTTCGACACCCCTCGAGAGATGGTCGAACACGAGTACGAGGCCACCCTCCGGATGCGCGAGATCGGTATCAACGCCCCCCGGCCGATCGATGCCTTCGAGGTCAACGGACTAGGCGTCCTCGTCCTCGAGTACCTCCCGGAGTTCCGGTCGCTCGACGACGTGGCCGACGACGCCGTCGCCGAACGCGCGCCGGAGCTGTTCGCCATGCTCGCGATGCTGCACGACCACGGGCTTGCCCACGGCGACCTGCGGGCCGAGAACATCCTGCTGTGTGACGACGAGTTCTACTTCATCGACGCGACCAGCGTCCACGACGACCGCGTCGACGAGACGACCGCCTACGATCTGGCCTGTGCGCTCGCGGTCCTCGAACCCCGGATCGGGCCTCGAGCGGCCGTCGACGCCGCTGCGACGGCCTACGGACCCGACACCTTGCTCGCCGCACGGGAGTTCCTCGATTTCGTGCGGCTCCGGCCCGACCACGAGTTCGACTCAACGACGCTGCGCAGCGAACTCGAGAAGGCGGCCGAGTTGGGCGGGGTGTGAGGGCGAGGACCGGTCACGCCCCGACCACAGGCGGCTGCAGGCACCACGGGTTTTTCGGGAATCGCGCTAGGGCCGTCCATGGGGCAAACGTTTACCGACGACGACGTCGGCAAGCGGGTCGAAACGGCTGGCGGCGATGTCCTCGGAACCGTCACGCTGACCGAACCCGAGACGGCCTACGTCGACGTGAACGACGACGCCCGGGAGACGCTCCGGGCGATCCTCGAGTGGGAGTCCGAGGAGGACATCGTCCCGCTAGACGCGAGCGCGGTGACCGAAATTACCGGGACCGTGATCCGACTCGAGGCCGGCCAGTCGTTGGCGGCCGAGCCGTCGACGGGCGGGATGGATCCGGTCATCGAGCGCGACGAACGCACCGCCGAGCGGGGCGACAGCGACGAACAGCGGACCATGGGGCCGCCGTCCGGAACGCCCGACGAGCCGGCCGCGAGCGAGGAGGGTCGGACCGGTGAGGGCCTCGAGCCCTCGGCCGAGGGGATGACGGAGGCCGGTGCGGAGCGCCACCCGGACATGGCGGACGCGCCGCCGGAGGGGGAACGGACCGTCACCGAGGAGCGCGGCGAGAAAGAGGACCGATAGACGACGCCGTCTTCGAGTGCCGTACTCGAGTCGGCGGCCCGGAACGAGGCGTTCTGCTATCGTGGCACCACGGGATGACCACGCCCTCCCCAACCGATTCACTCGCGCCTCGCGGCGCTCGTTCATCCCTCGCACGATGTTGCCAACTGGCCTCGCTGTACTCACGGTTCCCTCCGGTCACCGTTCGTTTTCGAAACGCTCGCTCGGCCAGTAGCCAGCGCGCGCCACCGCATGCCGGATGATCAGGGAGGACATCCGCGGTTCGCCTGTCTCGAGCAGTCGACTGTCCGTCGACCGAGACCGTCTCGAGTCGACCAATTACCTCCCTTTCGGATACGAAATCCCCACGACCGACTCGTGACATGTGAACGACCAGCAGGATTTTGACCGCGCCGGTCGTAGGCAGTGGTATGAGCCAGCAAGCCACTGAACAGGTATACGGCCACTACATCGGCGGCGAGTGGACGGAGGGCTCGGGCGATACCTTCGCGAGCGAGAACCCCGCGACCGGCGAGACGCTGGCGACGTTCCGGCGAGGCACGGCGGCCGAGGTCGATCGGGCGCTCGCAGCGGCCGACGAGGCCTTCGAGGAGTGGCGCGCGCTGTCCTACATCGACCGGGCGGAGTACCTCTGGGACATCTACCACGAGCTGCGCGAACGCCATCAGGAACTCGGGGAGATCGTCACCAAGGAGTGTGGCAAGGAGATTTCCGAAGGAAAGGCGGACGTCACCGAGGCCTGGCACATGGTCGAGTGGGCGGCGGGCAACGCCCGCCACCCCCACGGCGACGTCGTGCCGTCGGAGGTCGCGGGCAAGGACTCCTACATGCGCCGCAAACCGCGGGGCATCGTCGGCTGTATCACCCCGTGGAACTTCCCGGTCGCGATCCCGTTCTGGCACATGGCCATCGCACTGGTCGAGGGCAACACCGTCGTCTGGAAACCAGCCGAGCAGACCCCGTGGTGTGGCCAGATCATCGCCGAGATGTTCGAGGACGCGGGGATCCCCGACGGCGTCTTCAACATGGTCCAGGGCTTTGGCGACGCCGGCGCGGCGATCACCGACGACGAGCGCGTCGACACCGTCCTCTTTACCGGCTCGGCCGAAGTCGGCCACGAGATCGCCGACACGGTCGGCGGCGAACCCGGCAAGCTCGCGGCCTGCGAGATGGGCGGCAAGAACGGCATCGTCGTCACGGAGAACGCGGATATGGACACCGCGGTCCACTCCGCGGTCATGTCCAGCTTCAAGACGACCGGCCAGCGCTGTGTCTCGAGCGAGCGCCTGATCGTCCACGAGGACGTCTACGACGAGTTCAAAGAGCGGTTCGTCGACATCGCCCAGGACATCGCGGTCGGTGACCCGCTCGAGGAGTCGACGTTCATGGGGCCGGCGATCGAGGCCGACCACGTCGAGAAGATCCGCCGGCACAACGAGTTGGCCCGCGAAGAGGGCGCGAACGTCCTGGTCGATCGATTCGAACTCGAGGACAGTGAGATCCCCGACGACCACGAAGACGGCCACTGGGTCGGCCCGTTCGTCTACGAAATCGACTACGAGTCCGATCTGCGCTGTCTCAACGAGGAGTGTTTCGGCCCCCACGTCGCCCTCCTCGAGTACTCGGGGACGATCGAGGATGCAGTCGAGATCCACAACGATACGCCCTACGGGCTGGCGGGGGCGATCATCTCGGAGGACTACCGCCAGCTCAACTACTTCCGCGACCACGCCGATATCGGACTCGCGTACGCGAACCTGCCGTGTATCGGCGCGGAGGTCCAGTTGCCCTTCGGCGGCGTCAAGAAATCCGGCAACGGCTACCCGAGCGCCCGCGAGGCGATCGAAGCCGTCACCGAACGCACCGCCTGGACGATGAACAACGCCGACGAGATCGAGATGGCACAGGGGTTGTCGGCCGATATCACGACCTCCGAGGACTGAGCCCGTTTCGCCCCACCCTATCAACGACCGGCTTGCGTTTCAGATCCTACTCGGAAACGAATCGCTTATCCGGGGATTCGTGGAAGGGCCGGACATGAAAGCAGTCGTTCTCGCGGCGGGCCAAGGAACCCGAATGCGACCGCTGTCGGAATCGGTGCCAAAGCCGATGCTACCGGTCGCTGACCGTCCGCTCGCGGCGCACACAGTCGACGCGGCGATCGAGGCCGGAGCCGACGAGATCGTCCTCGTGATCGGCTACGAGGCCGAGACGGTCCGTGACTACTTCGGCCCCGAGTACCGCGGGGTCCCCGTCTCCTACGCCGTTCAGGAGCGACAGGCCGGGACCGCCGACGCCGTCAACGCCGCTCGTGACCACCTCGAGGGCCCCTTCGCCGTTCTCAACGGCGACAACCTCTACGATCCGGCGGCGATCGACCGGCTGTTCGACGCTTGTCCTGCGATCTGTGCGATCGAAGTCGCGGAGCCGTCCAACTACGGCGTCCTGAGTACCGAAGGCGGCCCCGATGGCCCCGTTACCGGAATCATCGAGAAGCCCGACGAACCGCCGACGAACCTCGCCAACGCCGGGGCCTACGCCTTCCCAGCCGAAGCCCGGGAGTGGCTCGAGGTCCCCGCCAGTGAGCGGGGCGAACACGAGATCACCGACGTCGTCGCGCGGGTGATCGAGGAGTTCGACATGACACCGGTCACGCTCGAACGGTGGCTCGACGTCGGCCGCCCGTGGGAACTGCTCGAAGCCAACGAGTGGAAACTCGCCACCCTCGAGCGCCGAATCGACGGCGACGTGAGCGACGACGCCACCCTCGACGGATCGGTCGTCGTCGAGGACGGCGCAACCGTCGAACCCGGCGTCGTGATCGAGGGGCCGGCACTGATCCGCGAGGGTGCCGAAGTGGGGCCCAACGCCTACGTCCGCGGCGCGACGCTGATCGGCCGGGACGCCGAGATCGGCCACGCGGTCGAAGTGAAAAACAGCGTCGTTTCCCCGGGCACCTCGGTCAGCCACCTCTCCTACGTCGGCGACAGCGTCCTCGGGCGAAACGTCAACGTCGGCGCGGGGACGAACGTCGCCAATCTCCGACACGACGACGCCGACATCCGGTTCACCGTCAAGGGCGAGCGCGTCTCGACTGGCCGTCGGAAGTTCGGCGTCGTCGCCGGCGATGGCGTCAAGACCGGCATCAACACGAGTCTGACTCCCGGACTGAAACTCGAGGGCGGCGCGACCACGCGGCCCGGGGAAGCCGTCGAGCGGGATCGGTAGTCCGACGGCCCGCTCGAGTCGCGCGTCGACGCGCCGGTCGCCCTTTCGGACAGCGTTGCGTCGGCAACATCGTTTATGGGGGATTAGTGACTTCTCCCGCACATGTCGACGGCGACGGTTCGCGGCACGATCAGGGGGATGGGACAGCGAGCGAATCCGGCCTTCGCGGTCGCGGTGATACTGATTCCGCTGGCCGCCTTGGGCTATGCGGTGACGGTCGCGACGGTCCAGCAACACACCTACGTTCACGTGATGGCGGGGGTTCTCTGGACGGGAATCGACATCTTCATGGGTACGGTCCTCGGCCCGGTCATCGGTGGCTTGGACGACGAGGAGAGTTCGGCGGTGTTCCAGCGGCTCACGCCGAAGACGGCGTTTCTGCTCCCGTCGCTGGCCTTTGTCACCATCGCGGGCGGGATCACGCTGGCCCAGCGGATCGGACTCTTTCCCCACGCCGACGCGTGGCTGGCGCTGTTTACCGCGGTGAACGTGATCCCGATCCTGCTCCTGCTGGGCTGGCGACTGGACGCCTGGGACGACCGCCGCTGGCAGATTCCATTCGCCGTCGCGACGGTCGGCTCGCTGGCTTGGGTCGCGCTGACGATCGACGGCTTTGCGATGACCGAACCGACCGTCGCGGTGGCGCTTGTCCTCGTCACGGTCCTCTCGGTACAGGGCTTTGGCTTCCTGTTACCCGGCGAGATCCGGATGTACCGCGAGATGCGCTCAGCCGATCCCGATCCGTCGATCATCGCCGGGATCGGCAAGCAAAACGCGATGCTCGGCGGCGTCCAGGGAGTCTTTCAGTTGCTTCTCATCCTCGATATGGTGTACCTGCGCTACGGCGGCTTCCCGTTCTGACTCGACCGGGTCGCAGCCGCTCGTTCCGAACCGACCGTTCGCCCGCGGTGGCGCGCGCTGTTTATCCGTCCGAACGACAGTGAGGGCGGATCGACGACGCTGCGCGAGGGATGAGTGAGTGACCGGAGGGAACGAACGAATCGGCTGGGGAGGGCGTGGCTACTCACTGCAGCCACGGTAGCAGGACGCTCCGTTCCGCTCGGGCGATTCAACTCCGATAATTCACGGCCCTCTCGCGAGTACGATATTTGACCTCGAGACGTTGCTTCAAGCGATCGGGCTGAAAGCGAGAGGCGAAAGGGTGGACGAGGAGGCGGGCGCGGTGTAACGCTCGGGCCCCGGGACCCGAGCGCGCGACGGGCCGGAGCGACGCGCAATGCCGGGTAGACGTGAAAAGCGTCTGTGCCGGCAGCCAAACAAATGGCGTGGGAAAGTAAAAAGTCAGCGGTCGGCGAACCCGTGTCCGGCCCGCGGTCACGGCCGTCCGTCCGGTCCCGTTACAGCCGCTGGTCCAGCCCCGTCACAGCCGTCGGTCCCGCAACGCGGGGAACTCCTCGCGGACCTCGGCGACCGTCGCCGGATCGATCTCGGCCGTGACCAGCGCCGGGTCGTCCCCGCTCGAGGAAAGCGCGACGCCCCAGGGATCGTAGACGCTCGAGCGGCCCAGCAGGGTCGCGTCGTCGAACTCGCCGGCCCCGTTGATCGTCGCCACGTAGGCCTGGTTCTCGATGGCGCGGGCCCGCGAGAGCGTCTGCCAGTGTTCGATGCGGGGGTAGGGCCACGCGCTGGGGACCAACACCAGCTCGACGCCGTCGTCGACCAGCCGCCGGTAGAGTTCCGGGAACCGCAGGTCGTAACAGGTCGTCACGCCGACGGTCAGGCCGCCGATCGTCGCCGTCTCGAGGCGCTGGCCGGGAACCAGCAGCTCCGACTCCGCGGACTCGTAGCCGAAGAGGTGGTGTTTCCGGTAGACCAGTTGCAGGTCGCCGTCGGCATCGAACAGGGCGGCGGTGTTCGCCAGCCCGTCGTCGGCCGGCGTCGGGACGCTATCGGTCGCGGCGAGATCCTCGACGATCGTCCCCGCGAGGACGGCGACGTCGTGGTCGGCCGCGGCCGCGCGGAGCCGACCGAACGTCTCGCCCGCGAATGGCTCCGCCTTACGCGCGTAGAGATCGAACGCGAAGTAGCCCACGTTGAACAGCTCCGGCAGGGCCACGAGGTCCGCGCCGCGGTCGGCGGCGCGAGCGATCGCCGCCAGCGCACGGTCGACGTTGGCCTCGACCTCGCCGGCCTCGACGCGAATCTGTGCGAGCGCGATCGACAGCGAGTCGCCGGACTCACCGCCGTCGTGGTCGGCGTCCGTCTCGATGCTCATACCTCGAGCGTGGCGGCCCCACCACCGTTACTGTGTCGTCTGCAGGTCCCGCTCGAGCGCGCGCTGGAGGTTCCGCAGTTCGGAATCGAGGTTGCGCTTGAAGAACTTCTCGACGCCGGGGAGCTTGCCGTCGACGTCGAAGTGGTTCTCGAGGCGTGTCCCGTCGTCGGTCTCGACGATCTCGTGTTCCCCGGTGACGTCCATCACTTTCGACTTGCCGACGAATTTGACGTACTCGGGCGGTCGCCGGGTGACGTCTTCGGTGTTGACCGTCACCGTCTTGCGAACCAGCGGGATGGGCAGCGCCACCTGCCAGGTCACGCGTCGGCCGTCCGCGTCGTCGACGGCGTACTCCTCGACGACGCTGATCGCCCGGGCGCGGTTCGACGGGTCGGCGATGAACTCCCAGACCCGCTCGGGCGACGCGGGCACGTCGAACGACCGGTCGACACGTACAGTCATGCCCGTACCTCTGCGATTGTTGGATAAAAAGGCCGTGGACCCATCGGCGGCGTCGACTCGAGTCGGGCCCGGCCGTCGCGGTCCGGCGTGGTCGGTCAACTGGTGGTGACTCGCCAGGTCGTCGACCGGGCACGACCCCACTTCTCGATGTCGACCTCGTCGGCTTTCTCCGCGAGATGCGGGAGCCGAGCGCCGACCTGTTTCGACGAGAGTCCGATCGCGTCCGCGATGTTCTTCGCCCGGAAGTACTGTTCGCCGCGGGCCGCGCTCTCGCGGAGATACGAGAGGATCCGTTGCTCTTCGTCGGAGTAGTCCGTCATCGTCCGTACGTCCCGCTAGGGGAGCAGCGCTCTTAACTGTTAACGGCAACGGCCCGCGATACCCAGCGAGCGGTCGAAACCGGAGGCATGTGGCCGGGGCTGCCGACGGCCTCAGTAGGAGAAGAGGTGGATCCCGACGACCGCCAGCGAGCTAAAGAGAACGGCCGCGGCGAAGCCCCAGGCCGCCGTTATCTCCGGTGCGCCGACGAGCATCAGCAACGCGCCGATCACCGCGAGCGCACCCAGTGCGAGCGCCAGTCCAACGCCTTTGTCCGTCGTTTCGGATTCCGTAGCCATGCTCGGGGGTTGCGTGTGGGGTCCCTTAACTTCACCCATTCCTGACGGATCGAGCGTCGAACGGACGCCGGCCGCTCGGCCACCGATTCGCGGGAGAACCGACCGAACGTCTTCGCCACGTTCGCGCGGCTGTCACTTGATCGTCGTGTGTTCGGACTCCTCGTTGAGCGCGAGGTTGGCCGCGATTTCCCCGTTTCGGGCGGCGTACTGGGCGGTCTGCTCGAGGCTGACCAGCACCTCCCGCACCCGAAGCAGATCCTCGTTGTCCATCTCCGGCAGCCCCGTGAGGATCTCGTCCTCGCGGGCGGAGATCTCGTGGAAGAGCCCGCGGACCTCGTTGGACTTGTCGTAGTCGCGCTCGACGGCCGCCTCGACCGACTTGGTCGTGATCTCGTCGACCAACTCGTTCAGTTCCCGGATCTCGCGCATCACGGCGCTCTCGACGTTCAACGTGTGGCCCTCCGTCTCGATGACGATGTCGGCGATGTCCTCGCCGTTGTCGGCGGTCAGCTCGAGGTTCTTCGCGATCGAGCGGTAGCCGATCAGGGGGAAGCCGGTGTTCAGGCCGACCGCCCGCGCGAGGTTGGGGTTCTGGTAGGCCGTAAAGATCAGCCGCAGCAGGAGGACGAAGATCTTGTTGGCCTGGCGCTCCCGGTTGAGCGCGCGCTGGGCCAGATCAGTGTTGCCGTGGGCAAGCGCCTTGATCCCCTCGCCGCGCATCGTCTGTCCCGTTCGCTCTAAGCGCTCGAGGAGGTTGTCGAGCGTGAAGTCCTCGGGGTCGACTGAACAGCGGATCGAGATACTCTCGGGGGTTTCCTCGATGACGCCCAGCCCCATCAGCTGGGTCTCGGCCTGGTAGACCGCGTTGATGTGATCCGACTCGAGCGCGCCGTCCTCGCGCTCGATGCGAATGATGCGGCGGCCGAGGACGTACTGTGCGACGATCGCACGCTCGACGGCGTCGGCGTCGAGATCGTCGGTGTGGATGATCGCCTCCGTCTCCTCCGAACTCGCGGACTCGGGCATCACGGTCAGCGTGCCCTTACCGCTGGTTCGCAGTGAGACCTCGTCGCCCTTCTCGACGCCGTGTTCGGACGCCCACTCGGCCGGGAGCGTCATCGCCAGCGTCGACGGACCGAGTCGTTGAACTTTCCGCGTTTCCATACGGGCCCCTAGGCGGGACTTGACCTTAATCTTGACTATATGGTCATTATATAGCGCCGCATGGTTATATGGTTGATTTCCGTGGCCGTTTCGAACAACCCCTTATACGCTTCGAGCGTGACGGGGCCGGCTACACGACGTTGATCAGTCGCGTCGTGAACCGGCCGGTCCGGACCTGTACCCACCCACGGAGTCGCTCGTCGATCTCCTCGTCGTCAGTGTCGACGCGCAGCGAGTCGAGATCGTCGAGTTTCTCGTCGGACGCGACGATCTCGACCTCCTCGGCCCGTCGGATCACGGCCGGCGAGATCTGGTGGTTACCGCGGCCGAAAACAAAGCCCTGGCCGCCGATCGGCGAGACAACGATCGTGGCCGGCGTCGCCAGCGTCTCGAGGATCTCCGATTCGCCGGCGTCGCGGGCCAGCAACGCGCCTCCTGACTCCCCGTCTTCGGTCCCAGCACGCCAGACGTCGACGCCCAGCGGCGAGGGATCGATCCCCAACTCCGTCTCGATCGCGCCGACGGTACTGCCGGGACCGAAGACGTAGGTCCGCCCGGGCTCGACCTCGCGGGCGAACCCCGCCGCCAGCGAGTCGACGCTCCCGCTCGAGACCTGTTTGCCCGACTGGACCGCCGGCGCGACGGGGACCGGGACGATCGCTTTGAGTTCCGTCCGGACCGCCCCCTCGCGGTAGGCGTCTTCGTCGATGTCGTTGACCTCGCGGCGCTCGACGCGGTCGAACTCGGCGGCGATTCGGCCGGCGTCGGCCGGCGTCACGCCGAAGACCGACGAGTAGATCTTGACGCCGGCCGGCACGCCCAGCATCGGCGTCTCCCCGTCGGCTTCCGCGAGCGTCTCGGCGACGTCAACGGCGGTGCCGTCGCCGCCGACGAAAAAGACGAGATCGACGTCGGCCGCGAGTAACGCTCGGACGGCCGCGCGCGCGTCGTCGGCCGACGTCTCGGCCGTCTCGGGGTCGGCGACCCGAGCCGGTCGGTCGGTCGCGTCGGGGGCGTCGGCCGGGTCGTAGACGACCTCGGGTTCGTAGCCGGCGTCCCGGACCGCGCGTTCGCCCATGACGCCCGCGGCCGTGGAGACCGCGAGGTCGGGGGCGCGGCGATGGAGCGACCGCAACGCCTCGCGGGCCCGGTCCGGGGCACGCGGCTCGGCACCGCGGCGGCGTGCCTCCTCGAGTTTCCCGTCGGTCCCCTTCAGCCCGACCCGACCGCCCATCCCCGCGATCGGGTTGACGACGACGCCGATGGACTCCATACCGGTCTCTGGGGAAGCCAGTCGGAAAGCCGTGTCGTGTCCTGCGGGCGGTGTTTGGCGGGTAGGCGATCGAATCCTTCACTGGCGGCAGCGCGCGATCGAGGTCGAGCGGGACCCCCCGGGGTCGGGCGGCGTAGCTGACCCGCTCGCTTTCTGAACAATTAAGGGGGACGGGTACCGATCGCCGACTATGTCAACACTGATCGAGGCCGCTGTTCTCGCGTCGGAAACGGAACCGGAACTGCCGATGCAACTCGTCGGCTGGGGCGCGCTCGCGCTCGGCCTCCTGGTGACGATCGCCTGGGCGGTCTCGCTCTACCGGTAAGATCACGGCGAGTCGACTCGCTCACGGAGCCAATCGGCAGCGTCGGCGACCGTCGCCTCGTCGGTGCCGGTCAGTTCGATCCTGACCGACTCGCCGGGATAGCTGCCAACCGACACGTCGAACCGCTCGCGGACGTCGGCGATCCGATCGAGCAGGGCGCTCTCGGCCTCGCCGGCGACGACCGTCTCGCGGTATGTCGGGGTCCCCGCGAACTCGTCGGCGATCGACTCGAACATCGCCTTCATCTCCGCCGGGACGCCCGGAAGGACGTAGACCCCCTCGAGGGCCGCGCCGGGGGCGACGCCCGCGTCGTTGTGCAGGGCCCGCGCGCCGGCGGGTAAATCGGCCGTGCCGGCCGCGAGGTCGTCCCGCGTGTACCCGTCCTCCTCGAGCCAGGCCAGTGCAGCGTCGTGTTCTTCGACCTCGCGGCCGAGGGCCGCCGCGACCCCGTCCATGGTGAGATCGTCGTGGGTCGGGCCCAGCCCCCCGGTGACGATGACGGCGTCGTATTCGGCGCGGTACTCGTTGACCACGCGGGCGATGTCGGCCACGCGATCGGGAACCGTGGTCACCCGGCCGACGGTGACGCCGCGGTCGTCGAGTTCCGAACAGAGCCACGTGGCGTTCGTGTCCGTCGTTCGTCCGGCGAGCAGTTCGTCCCCGACCGTTACGACCGCGACGTTCATACCCCGTCGTTCGGGCCGGACCCCCAAATGCGTCTCGCCCTCGGCGGATCGTCGCCGGCTCGTGGGCCTCGCCGCGACCTGTCTGATAAAGTAGTACTCACGGTAACCACAAGATTCAATCCAGATAATTAGTAAGGAGGGTACTATGTCTCGGAGTCGGACGGAACGAACGGAGGCGGACTCGGCCACAGTGCTATCCGCGCTAGGGAACAAATACAGCGCGGAGATCCTCTGTGCGGCGGGAACGCCGAAATCAGCGCAGGCGCTCAGCGAGGACATCGAGATCCCGATCGCGACCTGTTACCGCCGGATCGAGGAACTCGTCGACGCCGGACTGTTGACCTGCGAAGGTCGACAGCTCTCCGACGAAGGGCGACGGACCAACATCTACCGACGGACGCTCGACGAGATCGAGATCGACTTCTCGAACGACACCCCCGAGTTCTCCCGCAAGCGCCGGACCGAGGCGAAAAACAGGCTCCAGGACAAACTCGAGGATTAACGCCTCGAGCCGGCAGTTCCCGCCGGGAGGCGGGACAGTCCGCGTTCCGTTCTCGAAGCGACGACTCCGATCCCAGCGTAGCGGCCGTTCGGTCATCCTTAAGTATTCCCAAGAGAATCCCATGATATGACCGATACCGCCGATCCCCGCGAACGCGGCTCCGACGCGACGACCGACGACGCGATCGTCGGCACACGTCGCACCCTCCACGTCGGCCGCAACCGACCGATCAGGATCAGTACCGGCCACCGGATACGACACCACGACGGCAAGTGTGCCCGCCCGCACGGCCACAACTACGAGATCGCCGTCACCGTCACGGGCCGGCTCACCGACGAGGGATGGATCGCCGACAAGGGCGATATTACCGACGTGATATCCGAGTGGGACCACCGGTTCCTGCTCGAGGCCGGCGACCCGCTGATCGAGGCCTTCGAAGCGGCCGGCGACGGGGACGGCGTCGTCGTCCTCGAGAACCCGCCGACCGCGGAGGTGATGAGCGTCGTCTTGGAGCGAAAGCTCGCGGCGGCACTGCCCGAGACGGTCACCGACGTCGCCGTGCGGGTCAGCGAGACGAGCGAACTCTGCGGGGGCAGCGGGTTCTGAGATGCCGGTTTCCGACTCCATCGACCTCGAGTCCGGTACGGAAGGCGGCGACGAGGAGACGCCGGACGGACTGCCGATCAACGAACTGTTTCACTCCCTGCAGGGGGAGGGTACCCTCGCCGGCGTTCCGTCGACGTTCGTCCGCACGAGCGGCTGTAACCTCCGGTGTTGGTTCTGTGACTCCTATCACACCTCCTGGGAGCCCACCCACGCGTGGCTCGGCCGTGAGGAGATACTCGCCGAGATCGAGGCCCGCGATGCCGACCACGTCGTCCTGACCGGCGGCGAACCGCTGCTCCACGACGAGAGCGTCGGCCTGCTCGAGGCCCTCGACGAGCGGGGGTATCACACCACCGTCGAGACCAACGGGACGATCTACCGGGACGCGCCGATCGATCTCGCCTCGATCAGCCCGAAACTCGCGAGCAGCACGCCGACGCCGGAACGCGCACCGGAGGACGCCCCCGCCGGCGAGTGGGAGGAACGTCACGAGCGCGATCGAATCGACATGGACGCGCTCGTCCGACTGGTCGAGGCCTACGATGTCCAGTTGAAGTTCGTCGTAACCGACGCCGACGACATGCCGGAGATCCTCGAGTTGCTCGGCGACCTCCGCGACGCCACCGCGGTCCCGATCCCCGACGACGACATCCTCCTGATGCCCGAGGGCGCGACCCGCGAGCGCCTCGCGGAGACCCGAACCCGGGTCGCCGACCTCGCGATGGAGTACGGCTTTCGGTACACGCCCCGACTCCACGTCGCCCTCTGGAACGACGCCCCCGAGACGTAACGCCGACCGATCGACCGTTCGAGACACGCATGACCGACGACACCCACACCACGACCGACGAACCGTCAGAAAAACGCGCCGTCGTCCTCCTCTCTGGGGGGATGGACAGCGCCACCGCCGCCGCCGTCGCCCGCGATCGGGGCTACGAGATCTACGCCCTGCATACCTCCTACGGCCAGCGCACTGAAGATCGGGAACTCGAGTGTGCCCGCCGACTGGCCGAGGAGTTCGCCGCGGCCGACTTCCTGCGCCTCGAGACCGACCATCTCGCGGCGATCGGGGCCTCGAGCCTGACCGACGAAGAGATGGCCGTCGAAGACGCGGACATGGAGAGTGACGAGATACCCACCTCTTACGTCCCGTTCCGGAACGCCAACCTGCTCGCGATGGCCGTCTCCTACGCCGAGGCCAACGACTGCGGCGCGGTCTTCATCGGGGCCCACAGCGAGGACTTCTCCGGGTATCCGGACTGCCGGCCCGCCTTCTTCGAGGCCTTCGAGGACGTGGTCGACGTCGGGACCAAGCCCGAGACCGATATCTCGATCGAAGCCCCCTTTGTCGAACACTCAAAGACCGACATCGCCGAACGGGGCGTCGAACTCGAGGTCCCCTACGAACACACCTGGAGCTGTTACCGGGAGAACGAACCCGCCTGTGGCACCTGCGACGCCTGCGCGTTCCGGCTGCAGGCGTTCCAGAATATCGGCGTCCGCGACCCGATCGAGTACGCCGAGCGGCCGTCCTACACGGAGGAGTAGGCCACCAAGAACGGCGCGTCGCTCATTCCTCGCGAACGCGCAGATACGTCGTGTAGACCGTCGTCAGCAGGCCGGTGCGCTCGCTCTCGATGCCGAGCAGTTCGTGGGGGGTCTGTGCCGCCAGCTGCGGATACTCCTCTTTCGCCCGCTTGTCCGTACTCCGGATCTCGAGGACGGCCCCGTCGGGCAGATCCTCGAGGGCTCGCTGGACGGCGGCGATGCCGTTGGCACAGCCCCGGCCGCGGTTGTCGACGGTCCGATCGGGGTCGACGTCGGGCAGCTCCGTCGGGACGGCCACGTCAGTCATCGCTCGTCACCTCCGTCGGCTCGGGGCCGGCGGCGTCGGTCGTCGGTCCGTCCCGCTGGCCGCCCATCTCCTCGAGGTCACAGACCCCGTCGATGGGCGAACAGGCCCGCCACATCGGGCAGAGTTTGAAGATGACGACGAGGACGCCGATCGATCCCAGTTTCGCCGCGACTGCGAGTCCGAGGGTCGTTCCCAGATAGGTCCCGATCGTCGTGCCGAGGGCGTCGACGGCCTGATACAGTCCCGTCGCGATCAGGGTCGGGATAATGAAGCGGACGGCCCACCGGAACCGCTCGAGCTGCTGGCCGGCGGCCCGGATCACGGGCGTCGTCGGGTACTCCTGACCGGTCGGGACGGCGACGAAGATGTTCCAGACGGCCCCGCCGACCCACACCGCGAACGCCAGCAGGTGGAGGACTCGGACGCCGACCGCGAGGCCGTCGCCGGCCCGGAGTCCGACCTCGAGCGCGGCCGTCAGGACGACGGCGCCCAACGCCAGCGCGAGCGCCGCGAGCCCGAGCGGACCCCGGAACTGGGCGTCGACCGACGCGGAGCGCAGCGACTGAGTCCCGGCGGTCGCGACGAGTCCGAGGACCGCCGTTCCGAGAACGAGGACGGGAAGCGGCCGCGAGACGGCCGCGGCGTACCGGTCGATCGCGACGACGGCTCCGGGGACGAGGACCACCAGCGATCCGATCGCGATCCGGTCGAACCGGTCGTACATCCGCGCGCAGTAGGCGTCGGCCCCGGTCTCGAGATCGCCCGGGCGGACGAAGCCGTGTTTCCAGAGTAGTCCGCCGGCAAGCACGCCGAGGGCGACGAAGTAGCCCCACTTGGCGACCGCCACCGCGAGGTCCCCGCCACCGGCGAGTCGGCCGGTCACCACCGTGCCGAGGAAAGACGCGGCCAGAATGATCGTCAGCGCGATTTTCGGGAGCGTGTACTTGTCGAAGAGGTCGTCCGCCGTCGTCTCGACGGATTGCCTCGTGGAGCCGGCCATACTGTGGGGTCACCCGCCTCGTCGTTGGGTCGGTCGCCACTAAGGGCTGGTCGCGGACATATTCGATCGCGCGGTTTCAGCGGGTCGAACCGGTTCGGCGTCGCGACGGCCAAGCGACGTTGTCCCCCACCGGCCGAACGGTCCGGAACCAGGGACGAATCGGTTCGGGCCCGGACCTTAGCGTCTCGACGCCCTAGCGCCGCCCAACGCCATGCCCGGCACCGACGCTCGAGAGTCGACGACGCCGATTTCGTGGACGAGGGGGAGCCAGGATCGGCCCGCACCCCTCGTTGAACGGGTTCCGTACGTCGAACTCCGTCTCGAGCATCCGTCGCTCGAGGCCGACCGCTTCGGCGACGCGTTCTTTCCGGACGCGATCCCCTACGAGTTCCGGGGCGAACGGCGCGTGTTCTACTGGCGCTCGGTGCTTCCCCCCGACGGGCCGGCACCCGCCGACTGGACCGGCGTCTGCGCGACGACACACGGCCTCCGTACGCTCACCGCCGACGGGACGCGGTCGCCGCCGCTGTGGCCACAGGACGGGACGACCGGCGACGGGGCTGCCTCCGGTACCGATGCTGTCCACGAGATCATCGTCGACGGGACCGTCGCGGGCGACTCGACGGTCGCCGCCGTCCGCGAGTACTCACCGCCCGCAATCGCCGTTCGATCCGCCGACGCCGACGCGGTGTCCCTCGAGACGCCGGCCGGTCCGCTCTCCGTGCCGGCCGGCGAGCGGACGACGGTCGAGCTGTCGTCCCAGTCCGTCCGCTCGGCGACGGGCGACGAGACACGGACCGTGACGCCGCAGCTCCGCGTCCGCTACCCCGGTCCGCGGACGCTGTATCACCCTGCTCGCGGCTCCGACGCTGCCCTCTTTCCCGCGTTCGGGCTCGACCTCGAGGCCCTGCCGAACCCCGTCCCCGTGCCGACCGCGGCCGGCGAACTGGACGATCGCGGACTGGCGGCCGCGCTCGGTATCGATCTCTCCGAACGGCCGTATCCCGAGCGCGTCCTCTGGCAGGCCGTCGCGTACGGCGCGTTCGATCCCCATCGGGAGACGGAACCGCGGCTCTCCCAGCCGGGAGAGGACCTGCTCCGGCTCGAGAATCCGACGACGTGATACCGCCGATCACCGTCGTGACCGCCCGTCGATCCCCACAGGTGTTATGACGTGACGAATACGTTCGGGAGAGTCCCTATTCGAATCCGGTTCATCGATTCGTCCCGATGGAAGACCCTCTCGATGTCCGTGACGAGCCTCGAGCCGAGCGACGGGACAGCGTGTTCGGCCGTCTCGATCGGGTCGAACCCGGCGAGACGGTGGCGATCACCGCCGACACTGACGTTCGCCCGAGCATCGCCCAGTACCGCATCGAACGGGAGACGGCCCTGGAGTGGACGGTCGAGACGGACGGCCCCGACGCGTGGGAGGTCCACGTGACGAAACGGGATGAATCGACGGCTGAATCTCCCGATTTCGATGTCCGAGAGATCCCGCCCAAGCGCCGCCACGAGGTCCTGACCGACACGTTCGACCGTCTCGAGCCGGGCCAGGGGTTCGTGCTGGTCAACGACCACGATCCGGAGCCGCTGTATCACGAACTGCGATCGACTCACGGCGACGTCGTCGGCTGGGAGTACGCGAGCCGCGACGCCGGCGAGTGGCGCGTCGAAATCGCGAAGACCGACGAGAGCGACGCCGCAACCGACGACGGCGTGGCCGCGACCTTCGACGTTCGCGAGATCCCGAAGCCGGAGCGCCATCCGACGATCCACCATCGGTACGGCAACCTCAAGGCTGGCGACGCGATGGAGATCGTCGCCCCCCACGAACCCAAACCGCTCCACCAAGAGTTCCAACAGCAGTACGGTGACGCCTTCGAGTGGGCGGTGATGGATCGATCACCCGGCGAGGTTCGGGTCCGGATCACCAAGGGGTCGGGCGGGGCCGACGGGGCCGGAGACGACCTCGCGGTGACGACCGAACTGGACGTCCGCGATCGGCCGCCCGCCGAGCGCCACGAACTGATCTTCGAGTCCTACGCCGACCTCGAGGCCGGCGAGGGGTTCGTGTTGGTCAACGACCACGACCCGAAGCCGCTGTACCACCAGTTCGAGGCCGAGGCCGGCCCCGAGTTCCACTGGGAGTATCGGTTGAAAGACCCCGGCGAGTTCCGCGTGCTGATCGGGAAGACCGACGCCGGCAGCGGGCCGGCATCGACGGCGACGGCAACCCATTCTGACGCCGCGGCGGACGACGGTCCACAGGCCCCGTTCTGACCGCGATCGAAACGACAACTGATAGAAACGTTCTTACTCGCTCACCGTGACGGTCCCGGCGATGGAACGGCGGGAACCGATCCGCGAGTGGTTCCGGGACGACGACGGGGACTGGCGGTTTCCCGAGGGCCGTCGCGGCGAGTTCGTGGTGTTGGTCGTCGGGCTGCCGCTGTACGCTTGGGTCGCTGACGTCTATGTTGGACTGCCCGCCGTCGTCGACTACTGGCCCGCGGTGTTGCTCGGTGCGTGCTGCGGGTTCTCTTACACGACCCGTTATCGAGACCGCATCGTCGACCGGCTGCCCGACTGGGCCCCCGCCAGTCAACTCCTCTCGCTACTGGTCGGTGGGATCGGGCTCGATCTCCTCGAGATCGTCCAACTAGCCGACCCGTTCGTTACCCTGCTCCTCACTGCGGGATGTACGGCCATGCTGATCTCCCTCATCAGGCTCGCCTCACCGTTCCATCGCGGTCTCGAGCCGCCGCGCCGCGGCGTCGAACCGCCGACGGCCGTCGGAGAGCCGCGGACCGGCACCGACCGCTGAAACCCCTCTACCACGCCGCCTCGAGGATTCCCTCGATTTCCGCGACGGTCGGCTCGAGCCCCGGCGGCGCGTTGGCCATGAACGGGTCCGCGAGAACCGCTTCGGCGACCGCCGTGAACTCCTCGGGGCCGGGGCCGTCGACGTCCCGGAGCCGCGCGGGGAGACCGAGCGCGTCCCGGATCTCCGTGACCGCCTCGACGACCGCGGCCCCGTGGTCGGCCGCGTCGTCGACGCCGAGCGCGGTCGCGAGCATGCCGGCGCGTGCGTCGACCCCGTCCTGCTCGAAGCAGTACGCGAGGACGTGCGGGACGATGATGCCGTGGGCCGCGCCCTGCTGGACGGTGTCCGTCCGCGTGAGAGCGTGGCCGAAGGCGTGGACGATCGAGGCCGTCGTCTCGCCGGGCCGGGAGATGCCGTACTGCACGAGGACGATCCCCTCGAGGATCGTCTCGACCGTCTCGATCCCGCGGTCGCCGTCGCCGAACGTCCGGAGGCCGTCCGCGAGCGTCTCGAGGCCGGATCTCGCCGTCGCGTCGGTGACCGGTGTGGCGTTGCTCGCGTAGAGGGTCTCGATCCCCTTGTCGAAGCCGTTCATCGCCGAGCCGGCCAGGATCGCGTCCGGCGTGGTCGCGACCAGTTCCGGGTCGTAGACCGCGGCCGCGGGCATCAGGTCGGGATCGGAGATCCCGCCGCCGATTTCCTCGTCGACCGGGCTCGAGTCGGGCGCGGCGGTGACGCCCGCGACCATCGAGAGGTCGGCCCCGGCCAGCGTCGTCGGGACCGTGACGATCGACACCAGCCCCTCGTCGGGGACGGCGATCGTCCCCGTCTCGGCGAACTCGGCCGCGACCTCTTCGTGGGTGCGATCGCCCGCCGCGAGGACGCTGATCACCGTCGCGACGTCGAGACTGCTGCCGCCACCGAGTGCGACGAGCGCGTCAGCGTCCGCCGCACGCAGGCGCTCGCGTCCTTCGACGGCCGTCGCGAGCCGCTTTTCGGGGGTCGTCCCGTCGAAGACGTCGGCCAGCCGATCGCCGAGTCCCTCCCTGACGGGATCGATAACGTCGGGCGTACTCCCGACGGTCGAGCCACAGACGACCAGCGCCCGTTCGAGACCCTGTGCCTCGAGTTCGGCCGCGAGGTCGTCGGCGCAACCGGACCCGAACCGGATCGTCGGGGGCTGGTAGTCGAATCGGAACGCGGAGTCGCGGCCGTTCGCGTCGGACGGTGTCATGGACCCCCATACGGAACGGGCAGTGTTAAAAGCGCGAGCAGCGGCGATCCGGTCTCAGTCCCCCGTCGCCGGCGTTCAGTCGTCGTTCGAGGTGTTCAACGACGGCCACACTAACGAGACCCGCGGTCTGTTAGAGCGCCGGAACCTCGCCGAGCCGGTCTACGCGACGCTGATCTTCGGCCGCCACCAGCTGCCGTTCGCGACGCCGGCACAGGCGCGGGAGATACTGAAGCTGTGAAGCGCGGCGTCCCAACTACTTAGCGAGTGCCGATGATAGCTGGGATATGGACCCCCTCGAGGCGCTCCGGGCCGAGTCCGGCCTCGTCGCGGTCGTGGGCGCGGGCGGGAAGAAGACGACGCTGTACGCGCTGGCGGCCCGGGCCGCCCACGATCGGTCGCTCCGGGCGGCCGTGACCGCGACGGTCCGGATCCCCATCTTCGACCGCCGCGTCGAGCGCGTCGTCGTCACGGACGACCCAGCGGCGACGCTCGAGCGCGCCGAATCGTGGCCGGTCGGGGTCGTCCCCGAACGGGAGGGCGAGGACCGGTACGTGGGCTACGATCCCGCGGTCGTCGACGGCCTCGCGGCAACCGACGCCGCCGATCTCGTCCTCGTCAAGGCCGACGGCGCGCGGACCCGGGAGTTCAAGGCTCCGAACGACCGCGAGCCACAACTCCCCGCGAGCGTCGATACCGTGGTCCCGATCGCGAGCATCCGGGCGGTCGGGGAGCCGCTAGCCGCCGCGACGGTCCACCGGCCCGAGCGGGTGGCCGCGATCACCGGCCTCGATCGGGGCGACGCGATCCGCCCCGTCGACGTGGCCCGGGTCCTCGCGAGCGACCGCGGCGGACTGCGAGGCGTCCCCGAGGGCGCGACGGTCGTCCCGCTGCTCAACAAGGTCGACGGGCCGGAACTGCGCGAGACCGCCACGGCGATCGGCCGGGAACTGCTCGAGCGAGCGCCGACCGTCTCCCGGGTCGTGCTGGCCCGGATGATCGACGACGAACCGATCGTCGACGTCCTCGAGCGGTAGTCACGAGTCGGCCGCGAGCCGCTCGGCCGCCGCCTCGAACTCCTCGCGGGTATTGAGGTTCTCGAAGGTCTCGAGCGGCGCGTACTCGCGGATCTCGTCGTCCTCGACGACGACGTAGTCGAGGTCCGACAGCGGTTCGACGACTCGGCGGTCGCCCCGCTCCAAGGCACGCTCGCAGGCGGCGGTCATCGGATCGGCCCGGTAGACGGCTTGCGTGGTCTGGAACCACTCCCCGTCGACGCGAGGTACTGCGGCCTCGCGGCCGGCGGCCCGCTCGAAGAGGTGGGCGATCAGCGCCGGGTCGACGAAGGGCATGTCGCAGGCGACGACGGCGGCGTACTCCCCGGTCGCGTCCCGGAGGCCGGTCATGATGCCCGCCATCGGTCCGCGGTCCGGCACCGGGTCGACGGCGAACGAGGGGTCGGGGCCGCCCGCGAGTGCGTCCTCGAGCGACGGCACCTGCTCCTCGCGGCAGTTGACGACGATCTTGTCGACGACCGGCTCGAGGCGATCGACGACCCGGCGGACCATCGGCGTCCCGGCGAGGTCGGCGACGGCCTTGTCCGCGTCGCCGAAGCGGGTCGAGCCCCCGCCCGCGAGGACGACGGCCGACTGGTCGGACTCGAGGGACATAGCCGAGCGTTCGTCCAGCGATGGCAAAAGTGCCCCGCCGACGGGAACGACCCCGGTGACGGCGGCCGGGGCAGGGCGGTCGAGCGGAGTCGGTACTCAGTCGGAGAGCCGCCAGAGCGCCCGGTACAGCGTCCAGAGACCGCAATCGAACCGGTCGGCGAGGGTCCGACAGCGTTCGAGGTAGCGTTCGTAGTCGGCCACCGACGGCGGATCGGGGTAGGGCCGATCGAGTTCGCCCGCGTCGCGGAGCGTCGCCCACTCGCGGGGGCCGACGACGACGTACACGTCCGGCTCGAGAAACATGCAAAACGCCGAGGCGACGGGAACGTCGACGGCCTCGAGGGCGGTCAGCGCGTCGACTGCCTCCGTGGCGCCGTCCGCCACAACGGCGTCGGCGATGGCGTCGCGGACGGCCTCGAAGTCGTTGTCCCGGAAGCGGTCCTCGGCCGCGCGGCGGTCAGCGTCGGGGTAGTCGCCGAGGAAGCGCCGGTAGTACCACCGGACGACCCAGACCGCGTCCCGACGGCCGTACTCGCCGGCCGCGAAGGCCGCCGGCAGCGTCTCGAGCTGTTCGGCCTCGACGGCGTACAGCGGCTCCCGCTCGCGGTACTCGCGGGCCGTCGCGGCGACGAGCGAGTCGGTGAGTTCCATCGTGAAACCGTTTGACACGGTGGCCCGTAGGCGTTGTCCCGGCGGTCTCGAGACGAGGCTGTCGCTCGGTCACGGTCCGGTGTGCAACGGTTCCGTCACAGCAGTAGTTCGGCAGCCGGTACTGCAACGAATGTCCATTTACTCAGTTAATCAAAACTCTCCCCGGAGTGAAAACCTCGAGTACCTAAACGGACAGAAGGCCTACGTAGAGTGTAATGGCTCAAAAAGCCGACGAGGTATTTGATGCGGTAGCAGACACTCACCGGAGACGGGTGTTGTTCGCCCTCCTGGAGACGCCCATACAGACCGATTCACCGATGAATCTCGACTCTCCGCCCGACGGAGAGACCGCCGACGAAACGAACAGAATCGCCTATCGACACAAACATCTCCCCAAGTTAGACGAGTACGGCTACATCAACTGGCTGCCGAGTGTCAACTCCATCGAACGGGGCCCTCGCTTTGACGAAATCAAACCGGTATTAGAACTGCTGGCTGCTCACCAGACGAAACTCGCCAAGATAGAGTAACCCACTAACAGTGGTATCAAAAGCGGAACTATCGGACTGGTATACCCTTCATCGATACTGAGTACGGATTTCACGGATAGTTTCGAGAAACCGTACCACTACCGACGGTCACATGCCAGTTTCATGGTAGAAAGTATCATGCACACGGGGGTGGACCCGTTCGACTAACGGGTGTACCCACGATGTCCAGCGATCAACAGGAGCCAGTCAAGACGATCTGTCCGTACTGCGGGGTCGGCTGCGGGATCAAAGTACAGCCGGGCGAGGAGCCCGGTGACGTCCGGTTCGTGCCCTGGGGCGAGGCCCCGGTCAACGAGGGCCGGATCTGCATCAAGGGCGGCGCGGCGACGGAAGTGGTCGACCACGAGGAACGGCTCACCGAACCGCGGATCAAGGAGGACGGCGAGTTCCGCGAGGCCTCCTGGGAGGAGGCCTACGAGTACGTCGTCGACGAACTCGAGCGGATCCGCGAGGAGTACGGCCCGGACGCGATGGGCTTTTTCGGCTCCTCGAAGGTGATGAACGAGGAGAACTACCTGCTCCAGAAGCTGGCCCGCCGGTACGGCACCAACAACGTCGACAACTGCACGCGGATGTGCCACGCCTCGACGGTCTGGGCCCTGCGGACCAGTCTGGGCGCGGGGGCGATGACCAACAGCATGCGCGACCTCCGCGAAGAAGCCGACGTGTTCTGGATTCAGGGGGCCAACCCGGGCGAGCAACACCCCATCGCCAACAGCCAGTACTTCCGGCAGGCGGTACTGGAGGGCGCGACGGTCATTCAGGTCGACCCCCACGCGAACAAGACGACGCGGTCGTTTCAGATCGGCGACACGGAACGCCACCAGCACCTGCAGTTGAACCCCGGGACCGACATCCCGCTACTGAATATCGTCCTGAAGACGATCCTCGAGCATCACGAGGAACACCCCGAGGACGGCTGGATCGACGAGGAGTTCGTCGCGGAACGAACCGAGGGGTTCGAGGACCTGAAAGCGACGCTCGAGGACTTCGACAAAGACGCCGCGGCCGAGGAATGTGGTGTCCCGCTCGAGGCGATCGAACGCGCCGCGGAACAGTACGCGACGGCCGACAACGCGGCCATCTTCACCGGGATGGGGATGAGCCAGCACGCCTGTGGCGTCGACAACGTCCAAAACGAGATCAACCTTGCGCTGATCACGGGCAACCTCGGCCGGCCCGGCACCGGCGTCAACCCGCTGCGGGGCCAGAACAACGTTCAGGGGACCTGTGACGTCGGCGCGATGCCGAACGTCCTCCCGGGCTATCAGCTGGTCGACGACGACGAGGCCCGCGAATCGGTCGCAGACGTCTGGGGGTTCGAGATCCCCGACGAACCCGGCCTGACGAACGTCGAGATTTCCTACGAGGCGGGCGACTCGATCAAGGGCCTCTACGTCATGGGCGAGAACCCCGTGATGAGTGAACCCGACGCCAACGCCGTCGCCGAGCGGTTGGCGGACCTCGAGTTCACCGTCGTCCAGGACATCTTCCACACCGAAACGGCGGACTACGCCGACGTGATCCTCCCGGCGACGACGTGGGCCGAACGCGGCGGGACCGTCACCAACACCGACCGACGCGTCCAGCGGATGCGCGGCGTCGGGAAAGTCCACGAGAACACGAGACACGACCGGGAGATCCTGACCGAGATCGGGACGCGGCTGTTCAGCGAGGGGTTTGACTTCGACGATCCCGAGGCGATCTTCGAGGAACTCCGGCAGGTCTGTCCCAGCTACCACGGGATGACCTACGACCTGCTCGGCGAGGAGGGGCTGCACTGGCCCTGCTACGAGCCCGGCGACGAGGGCGATCCGTTCCTCTACGAGGACGAGTTCGAGACCGAGAGCGGGCTGGGCCACATCGAGGGGGTCGAACACACCCCGCCCGCGGAGACCCCCGACGACGAGTACCCGCTGATACTGACGACCGCCCGCCTCGAGGAACACTACAACACCGGGACGATGAGTACCCGCTCGCCGACGCTGAACAAGCAAACCCCGGAGAACTTCGTCGACGTGCATCCCGCGGACGCCGAGCGCTACGGCATCGAGGACGGCGAGTACGTCCGGTTACACTCGCGGCGGGGCGAGATCACGCTCGAGGCCCGTGTTACCGACGACACCAAGGAGGGGGTCGTCTGGACGACGCCGCATTTCGCCGCCGCGTCGGCGAACAAGCTGACGAACCACGTCCTCGACGAGCGCGCGAAGATCCCCGAGTACAAGGCCGCCGCCGCGGAGATCGACGTCGAGGTCGAACCGCTCGGCGAGACCGCGGATCCGACGGCCGAGGACTGACCCGCTCAGGGTTCGGACGGCGACTCGTCCGCGAGGGCGAGGCCGGCAACCTCGAGCCACGGGTCGGCCGCCGATTCGGCGACGGCGAGTTCGACGAGCGGCCGGTCGCAGTCCTCGCAGACGGCCCGAATCGCGACGCGGGGCCGCCGACAGCAGTGGTCGCGACGGTCGGCGGCGGTCGTCACCGCTCCGCCACAGATCGGACAGCGATCCCGGAGCAGCCGGACCCCTCGAAGGAGGTCGCGGCGCTCGTCGGTTTCGAGGTCGTCCCAGCCCTCGAGGCGGGCGCGAAGCAGCGGGGCCGCAGCGATGTCGGCTCGCAGCGCCGCGGGCGATTCCCAGCGGACGCGTTTGCGGCCGTCGACGACGAACGCGGCGTCGTCGATCCGTTCGATGTCGTCCGCACCCAGGATCGATGCCACGGCGGCGGCGCTCGGTTCGGCGGGCCCGTCGCTCGAGGAGTCGTCGACCCACCGCTTCCGGGCGGTCGCGGTCGGTCGGAGGTCACCCGCCCGGTCGGTCGCGATCCCGGCAGCGAGCAGGACGTCCGTCAACTCCGCGGGCGACACGGTCCCGATCGTCGCCTGCGGCGACGGCGTCTTGCCGAACAGCGCGAGGACGCGATCGGGGAGATACCGCCGGGTAAGCGTCGGCGTTCCGGGGAGCAGGTAGCCGCGGTAGCGGACGACGACGAGACAGCCGGCGAGTACGAGCGCGCCGACGGACGGGGCGACGGCGATCCCTGCCGCGATCCCGGCGGCGACCGCGATCACGATGTTGACGGCCGTACACGGCCAACACCGGTTCTCACCGACGTACGCCGGCTGCTCGAGGCGCGTCCGGAGGTCGCGGAGATCGATCACCGGCTCTCACCCACGGAACGTACGGTCGCGAGGATCAAAAACGGGTGTCGTCCCGTACGGTCCGGCTACGGGACGACCTGCCTTACCGGCCGGCACCACGGTCGCCCGGTAAGTCGTCCGTACAGTCTGTGAGAACCACCACAGCAGCAACACGTTCTCTCCGCTCGGCCGTACACTCGTTTAGGTGGACCCTATCGCGCCGGAATTCTTTGATAAGCATTATCAAAGCACGTGATGGCGTTCTTTGTGCCGTGGTATCATGGCACAAATATCCACTGCGGCGAACATGACAGCCGCGGAACAACGCGATCTGGCAGCGGTCCTCGGCGTCGACGAGCCGTCGGACGGCGCGGTAACGTGGGCGGGGCTCGCGGGACAGATCGAACCGCGGTCCGACTCGTCCTTTGCCTCCCGTGGCGAAGCGATTCGGGCCGACCTCGATGGGCGACTCGAGCGGGACCGACTCGAGCGGGAGCGGGAGACCATCGCGGACGCGATCGGTCGCGTACCGGCGGTTCGCGACGGCGGCGTCCCCGACGGGACGGACGGCCCGTATACCGCGCTGGCGGCACCGGGCTGGCGACTGTACGACCACCTGCTCGAGGCGGGCTTCTTCGAGAGTCTCGACGAGAACCTGCCGCGGTTTACCGCGGGACACATCGAGACGACGGTCCGCGAACTGGTACTGGCGGACCCGCTGTCGTCGGCGCTCGACGGCGTCGGGTTCGACGAGGCCGAGAAGACGGCACTGTTGACCGATGTCGCGAACAACAGCGAGCGGCTCGCGCGGTGGGTCCCGTCGAACGGGATCCCGGCGGGCGTCGAGTTCGAAACCGAGACCGTCCCACCGCTGCATCAGCGGGCGATGGGCGGGGCTTTGCTGTGGATCCGCGGGCTCGATAGACACCTCAGCCAGTACGAGGTTCTCGTCACCGACGAAATCCTCGACGACGCGGCCCAGTACACGAAGGCGATGCTGGGCGGGCTGTTCGTGACGGCGACGGCTGCCTGCGACCTCGTCGGGGACCGACGGCTCACCGACGAGCAACTGACCGCCGCGTTCACCGCGGGGTCGGCCGTCGGGATCGTCGCCCAAGAGGAACTGTGTCACTCCGTGTTCTACATCACGGACGAGATGCGCGCCCCGAGCGAACTGCGGTGATACGATGGCACTACGCAACGACAGGGCCGTTCAGGCCGCACGCGAGATCGAATTGAAAGAGATCGAGGACGGCTATACGCTCGTCGGGGGTCCCGATGAGGCGGTCACCGAACAACACGACACCGACCGGATTCCCGAGGTCGACGTCGACCAGGAGATGCTGAGCGACACGGGCGAGGACCCCGAGTCCTGGCTCATGTACGGCGGCAGCTACGAACAACACCGCGCGACGCCGGCCGACGTCATCACGCCGGAGAACGTCGCCGACCTCGAGCTGGAGTACGAGCTGTCGGTCGGGACGGGCTCGAGCATGGAGGGGACGCCGATCGTCGTCCCGGGCGATCCGCCGGTGATGTACCAGACCAACGGGCCGAACCACATGAAGGCGATCGACCCCCGCGAGGGCGAGATCCTGTGGAGCTACACCTACGCAGTCCCGATGGGCGTCGAGTTATGCTGTGACGACAACAACCGCGGGGCCGCCGTCCACGGCGACACGGTCTATATGACGACGCTCGACTCGGGCGTCGTCGCGCTGGACCGCTACACCGGTGAGGAGCGCTGGTACACGAGTACCGCCGACCACGAAGAGGGGTACTCGGCGACGTGGGCACCGGTCGTCCACGACGGGACGATCTACACCGGTAGCGCCGGCGGCGAGTACGGCGTTCTCGGATTCATCGCCGCCATCGACGCCGAGAGCGGCGAGATACAGTGGCAAACCGACACGCTGCTCGAGGACGAGTGGGTCGGTGCGAGCCGCGAACACGGCTGTGGGACGAGTTGGATGACGCCGACGATCGACGAGGAGGCGGGCGTCCTCTACACGGCGGTCGCCAACCCCGGCCCCGACTTCGACGGGACGGTACGGCCGGGGCCAAACTTCCCCACTTGTGGAACGATCTCGCTGGACTTAGAGAGCGGCGAGTTCCAGTGGGGGTTCCAGAGCAGTCCCCACGACGTTTGGGACTACGACGCGGTCGCGCCGCGCGTGCTGGTTCGGGACGTCGAGACCGACGACGGGTCGATGGACATGGTCGTCGGCTCGGACAAGACCGGCTGGGTGTACATGATGGACGCCGAGTCGGGCGACCTCCACGAGCGCAGCGAAGAGATCTGCCAGCACATCAATATGTGGGAGATGATCCCCCACATCAGCGAGGACGAGCGCGTCCCGTTCGTCCCCGGTGCGCCCGGCGGCAACGACTGGCAGCCGCCGTCGTACAACCCCGAGACGGGACTGGTGTACGTGATCCACCAGAACTACCCGCAGGACCTCTACTGGCGCTACGAGGAGTTCAGCGAGGGCAACCCCTACTGGGGCGGCGGGTTGGCCGATCCGGCCAGCGAGTTCCCCGACGAGTGGAACGGCGCGATCACGGCCTTCGCGGCCGTCGATCCGACGACCGGCGAGCGCGTCTGGCGCGAATGGATCGAGAGCGAGGACGACCACTACATGTGGGGCGGCTCGCTGTCGACCGCCACCGGACTCGTCTTCAACGGCACCCAGAACGGCACCTTCGTCGCCTACGACGGCGAGACCGGCGACCGCCTCTGGGAGTACGAGTTCGACGTGCCGATCAGTGCCTCGCCGATGAGCTGGTACGACCCCGACGAGGGGAAGCAGTACGTCGCCGTGCAGGTCGGGGGCAGCGGCTGGCTCCGGCAGGGACCGCGCGGGGACACGCTCGCCGTGTTCTCGATGGAGGACTGACCGACGACCGATCACCACCACACAACAATGTCGAACGAACAACGTTCACGCGACGACGTGTCCCGCCGCAGGCTGTTGCAGGGAACGGCGGCGCTCGCCGGGACGGCAGCCGCCGGCACCGCGGGCGCGTATCGCGACGAGATCGACTTCCGACTGCCGGCCACGCAAAACGACGGCGCGGGCCGGACCCTCTCGCTGCTCGGTATCGTCGGCGGCTGGGTCGGGGTCGCCCCCGCCGAGATCGACGGCCGCTCGAACCCGCCGCTGCGACTGATCGAGGGCGAAGACCACGAGATCGTCTGGACGAACGGCGACGGCTCGCGGCACAACTTCACCCTCGAGGACGAGGACGGCGAGGTGATCGAGGCGACCGACTTCGTCGAGGAGCAGGGCGAATCGACCTCGCTGACGGTCACCGCCGAGGAGGGGATGGCGGGCTACTACTGCGTTCCCCATCCCGTCCAGATGCGCGGCCCGATCGAACTGATCGACGCCGACGAGGTCCACGAGTTGCGGGTACGGGTCGAAGACGAGAACGGCGACCCACTCGGCGCGGAGGTGTTCGTCGGCGATCACCACTCCTTCTCCGACGTCGCCGCCAAACCGGGCCAAGAGGAGGAGGAAGCACCGCCCGCAGTCGCCCGCTTCGATATGCTCGAGGACGGGGAGTACGACGTCGAGGTCTGGACCTACGGTCACGAGCGACTGACCGACACGGTGACCATCGACGGCGACGACGCCGCGTTCACCGCCACCCTGTCGGCGACCGAACCCGGCGACCCGGCCGAGACCTACTCGATGCGGCTCGAGGAAGGGCGTTGGGTCGGGGTCGGTCCCGACGCCATCGCCGACGAGGAGAACCCGACGCTCGAACTCGAGGCCGGCGAGACCTACGCCCTCGAGTGGGAGAACACGATCGGGCAACACCAGCCCGAAGGCGAGAACAGGACCTACGAACCGCTGCCCGGCCACAACTTCGTGATCGCCAGCGCGGGCGGGACGAACGAGTGGAACACCTACGTCCGTTCGGACTTCCTCAGCGAACAGGGTGAGACCCAGACCGTCGAGTTCGTCGCCGAGGAGGACATGGGCGTCTACATCGACCAGTCACAGCTCGACGCGGTCGGCGAGATCGACGTCCAGTAGCCCGCTGCCGGGCTCTTTTTTCCGTCGACGACTCCGCCCCGGCCGTCAGTCCGTCGTGTCGACGCGCCGGTCCCGCTCGAGCGTCGTCACCGCGACGCCGGCGATCACGACGAGGCCGCCGCCGACCGTAACCGGGCCCGGCACTTCCCCGAGCAGGACGAGCGCGAGCAGCGTCGCGCCGACCGGCTCGCCGAGCCAGGCGACGCTGACGACGACCGACTCGAGGTGGGCGAGCGCCCAGTTGCTCACCGTGTGCCCGAGGAGGCCGGGGCCGACGGCCAGCGCGAGAAAGAGCGCCCATTCGCGGGGCGGGTAGCCGACGTAGGCGTGACCCTGCACGCCCACGAGGACGAAGAGCGCGACCGCACAGACCCCGTAGACGACGGTCACGTAGGGAAAGAGTGGGACCCGCTGGCGGATCGAGCGGCCCGCGAGCATGTAGCCTGCGACGGTCACCGCGCCGAGTACCGCGAGGGCGTTGCCGTACGTCGTCGTCCCGGTGAGGGCCGAGCCACCGGCGTCGCCGAGCGACATCGCCGTCGCCCCCGCGAGCGCGACGGCGATCCCGGCGGCCGTCGCGCGCGTGAGTCGCTCGCCGAGGACCAGCCACGCGCCCAGCGCGACGAAGACCGGCTGGCTCTGGACGAGCGTGACGCTGGCGGCGACGCTGGTGTGGGCGAGACTTTCGAACCACGCGGCGAAGTGAACCGCCAGCGCGACGCCGGCGACGACCGCACCCGCGAGGTCCCGGACGGAAAGTCGTGCGAAGGCCCCGCGGTGACGGGTCGCGGCGACGGGTGCGACCAAGACGGCCGTGAAGAGGACGCGATAGAGCGCCGCGACCGAACTCGGTGCCACGCTCCAGCGGACGAGGATGGCGCTGGTACTCGTCGCAACTACCGCAATCGCGAGGGCGGCCACCGGCGACAGATCGCGATCGGCGCGCACGTCCATCGCTCCCGCGCGACCCCACAAACGGCTTCCGGAAACCGGTCGCGTGCAAACCCGGGCTACTCGTTTGGCACCTTATACGGGCGGTAGATCGCCGCGATCTCGAGGTCGACCGGCTCGAGCCCGGTGATGATGTCGTCCTCGGGAGAGAGGTCCTCGGCCTCCCACGCCTCGAGGTAGCTCAGGGCGTCCGCGCGGTCGGCGAACGCTTTGGGATCGATACCCATCGGATCGTCGACCGCCCGCTCGTCGGTGATGAGGACGTAGTGGGCCTCGGTCGCGTCGATCTGTTCGCCGGTTTCGCGATCGACCGTCCACGCGCCGTCGATCGGCGAGTCCGGCGTCGACGAGACCACGTACGTGAACAGACACCCCGGCGACTCGAACACGGCTGCCTGCCCGTTCTCGTGACGGAGTTGGCTCGATTCGGGAAAGTCCGCGGCGGTCATCCCACAGACCGCACAGGACATCCCCTCGGGGTACTCGAACGGTCCCTCCTCGATGCCCTCGAGCGTCGGTTCGTACACCTGTGCGGGAGGGCCGTCATCGGACTCGCTCTCGCCGAGACAGCCGGCGATACCCACGCCCGTCCCCGCCGCGAGCGCACCGATGAATCGTCGCCGGTCGACCCCGTCGTCAGTCATACATCCCGGTAGGCCGGCAACGGGCAAAACGGGACTGGTTCGGGTGTCGAATCGCCCGATTGGGCTGCCGACACGTCACCGCGGCTCGGTCACTCGAGCTGGGCCTTCGCCAGCCGGTGGCGTGCCCGGAACATGGCCTCGAACCCGAGGTTCGAGAGCGGGGCGACCGCGTCCCCGAGCCCGCCGATCGGGAGTTCGTAGGTGACCCGGTCCCGGATCCGGGTCCGCCGCCCGTCGGCGTGAAACGAGTGGGTGTGCTCCCAGCGGTCGAAGGGGCCGTGGACCATTTCGTCCCGGAAGTATGCCGATCCGTCCTCGCGTTCGCGGTCCGTGATCACCGACGTCCAGTGCTGGCGCGGCCCGACGCCGAAGGGACACATCGAGAGCGCGATCTCCGAGCCGGGCTCGAGGACGTTCGGATCCGGCTCCCCGTCGGGCCCGATCACGCGCTCGACGCGCAGGTTCATCCAGTCGGGCGTCAGCCCCTCGAGGCCGGAGATCTGTGAGTGGAAGGCCCAGACGTCCTCGAAGGGCGATCGAACGGTCGTCTCGCGTTCGTAGGTAGGCATCGCTCGGTGACGGCTACGGCGGCCATGGGGAAAACGTCGGTCCCAACGACCGGCGACGAACGGCGACGCGCGTTACTTGAGACGCTCCTGGAGGAACGAGGGATGGGCCGCAGTTACGCCGTCGATCTCGAGGAGGTCCTCGGAGATGATCTCGCCCAGGGCGTCGCCGTCCTCGGCGCGCACCTCGGCCATCAGCATGTGGTCGCCGCTGGAACTGTACAGGGCCTCGACCGCTTCGAGGTCCTTGATCGCCTTCGTCGCCTCGACGTAGCGTTCGCTGGCCACGTCGAGCCCGACCATCGCGATCGTCTGGCTCGAGAGCTTCTTCGGATCGATGTCGGCCGAATAGCCGACGATCACCCCCTCCTCCTCGAGCTGGTTGATGTACTTTCGTACCGTGGGCTTCGAGACGTTCGCCCGATCAGCGATCTCCGCATAGGACGCCTGGGCGTCCTCCTCGAGGACCTCGAGGATACGATCTTCCGTCGCCTGCGTACTCATGAGCGTACGTTTTGCTCCGGCGGAAAAATATCTTTTGTATCCGAAAACGACGTATATCCGAACGGAAGACCCGTGGAGACGGCTGGCTCGAGGCCCGAAATCGCGCGGTTTATTCCCGTGGTGGACCCAGGGCGACCATCGTGGTCGCTCCGACTCTCATCAGCGGCGTCGTCTGGATCGGCTGTGGACTCGCGATCCTCGGACTGGCGTGGCTCATCGCCGTTCGCGGGCGGGCGGACCTCCACGCCAACTACGACGAATCGGTCGATCCCGCATACGCCTCGCGGTGGGCCGGCGGAACGGCACTGCTAATGGGACTGTTGGTCGTCGCCTACGGCGTCCGCGAGGCGCTGTACGGGTTCGATCCGCGCCTGCTCGCCGGCCTCGTCCTCGCCCTCCTGATTCTGAGCTACGTCTCGAAGCTGTTCGCCAAAGGGGTCGGCGCGGACGGACGCGACTGAGTTCGATCTAACCAGTCACGTCAACGGCTCCCCGAAGCGGTGAAACGGGACCGACCGATTCGGGGTCGTTCGCGACCGGCCTCAGGTGTGGCGCTCGAGGAGGTCGTAGCTGCGTTCCCACTCGGCGTCGTCGTCGAAGTACCGCTCGGCCAGCGGCTGGTCGGGCAGTTCGCCGACGGCCGCCTTCTCCTCGGTGTAGGACGGTCGGTCCTCGTCGACGTAGTACCGGCCCGTGAGGACGGTCCCCTCGTTGAGGACGTCCTCGGTCTCGCGCATCATCTCGGCGGCTTCCGCGCGATCGGTGACGTCGAACTCGTAGTCGTCGGACTCCTGGACGTCGATGTAGGGGACGTACTGGCGGGCGTCCTTGTTCCAGGTCGGACACTGGGTCAGGAAGTCGACGTGAGCGAACCCGTCGTGTTCGATGGCCTCCTTGATGATCTCTTTCGCCTGGTTAGGGTTGACCGCGGCGGTGCGGGCGATGTAGCTCGCGCCGGCGGTCAGCGACTGCGAGAGCGGCCGGATCGGCGTCTTCGCGCTGCCCGAGGGCTGGGTTTTCGACTTGTGACCCTTCGGGCTCGTCGGCGAGGTCTGCCCCTTCGTCAGCCCGAAGATCTCGTTGTTGAACACGATGTAGGTCATGTCGTGGTTCTCCCGGGCCGTGTGGATGAAGTGGTTGCCGCCGATCCCGTAGCCGTCGCCGTCCCCGCCCGCGGCGATGACCTCGAGTTCCGGATTCGCCAGCTTGGCCGCGCGGGCGACCGGCAGCGAGCGGCCGTGGATGGTGTGGAAGCCGTACGTGTCGAGGTAGCTGTTCAGCTTGCCCGAACAGCCGATCCCGGTGACGGTCAGCACTTCCTCGGGGGTCTTGCCGACCTCCGGCAGCGCCTGTTTCAGGGACTTCAGGACGCCGAAGTCGCCACAGCCCGGACACCACGTCGGCTGCGGTTCGACGCCGGGGGTAAACTCGTCCCGGTCGATCTCTCGCTCCTCACCGATTGCGTTGAATGCGCTCATTGTCAGTCACCTGCAGCGGGTTCGATTCGTACCTGTGCGGTCGGTTCGCGGTCCTCCTCGGCGAGGTTGACCTCGTAGCCCTCGACGATTTCGGCGGGCTCGAAGGGGTTACCGTTGTACTTCAGCAGGCTCGTGAGCTTCTCGCCGAACCGACCAAGCTCCTTCTGGAGCAGGCCGCGGAACTGCGCCGTGGCGTTCATCTCGACGACCATCGCCTCGTCGACGCTCTCGAGGAACTCGGTCACCTCTTTCTCGGGGAACGGCACCATATCGGAGACGCTGAGCCCCTTCACGGAGTGGCCGTTCTCGTTGAGTCGCGCGACGGCCTCCTCGACGGCGCCCTGTGAGGAGCCCCACGTGATGACGCCGTAGTCGGCCGTCTCGTCGCCGAAGTAGGTCTGGGTGGACTCGCGTTCCTCGTCGAGTTCGCGGCGGATGGACTCGAGTTTCTCGAGGCGGCGGTCCATCTGGGCGACGCGGTTGTCGGGGTCCTCGCTGATGTGGCCGACCGGGCTGTGTTCGTTGCCGGTCGCGAGGAAGCGCCCGCCCTTCTGGCCGGGGATCGAGCGCGGCGCGACGCCGTTCTCGGCGTCCTCGTAGTTGAACCGCTTGAACTTCCCGGAGTTGTCGTGGGCGGCCTCCCGGAGTTCGTCCTCGGTCAGCGTCGAGCCCAGGTCCGGCGAGACCTCGCGGTCGAAAAAGTCGACATCGACGTTGGTGTTCTCGCCGGAGAGCTTCTGGTCGTAGATGACGATCGCCGGGATCTGGTAGTCCCAGGCGATGTCGAAGGCCAGTCGCGTCTGCTCGTAGGCTTCCTCGATGGTGCCGGGCGCGAAGACGACCCGCTGGGAGTCGCCCTGGCTCGTGTAGAGGACGTGTTCGAGGTCGGCCTGTTCGGGCTTGGTCGGCATCCCGGTCGAGGGGCCGGCCCGCATCGACTCGACGAGGACGACCGGCGTCTCGGTCATCTCGGCGAGCCCGAGCGGTTCGCTCATCAGCGCGAAGCCGCCGCCGGAGGAGCCGGACATGGCCTTGACGCCGGCGTGGCTCGCGCCGACGGCCAGCGCGGCCGCGGCGATCTCGTCCTCGACCTGCTCGGAGACTCCGCCCATGTCGGGGAAGTTCTGCGCGAGGATGGTGAACACGTCCGTCCACGGCGTCATCGGGTAGCCGGCGATGAACCGACAGCCCGCGTCGATCGCGCCGTAGGCGATCGCGTTCGAACCCGACAGCAGCGCCTGTTCGGCGTCGTGAGAGCCCTCGGGGGCCCGCAGGTCGTGTTCGAACTCGTACTCCTCCCGCGTCGTCTCGTAGGCCTCGTGGAGGATCTCGAGGTTGGCCTCGAGGACGTCGCCGCCCATCGCGTCGGACATCAGGTCCTCGATGTGATCGAGGTCCATGTCCAGCAGGGCGGCGGTGACGCCGACGCCGGCGGTGTTGCGCATGACCTCGCGACCGTGTTCGCGTGCGAGTCCGCGCAGGTCCATCGGGAAGACGTGCCAATCGTTTTCCTCGGCGCGCTCGTGGAGATCGATCGCCTCGACGTCCTCCTCGCTGATGAGGCCCTCGTCGTAGACGATGATCCCGCCCTCGCGAAGCTCGTCTAAGTTCTCCGAGAGGGGCTTGATCTCCTCGTTGCCGTAGTAGGCTTCCTCCTGGGGGTTGCGGGCGAAGGAGTCACCCAGCGAGAGCAGGAAGTTATAGCCGTCGCCGCGTGACTGTACCTCATGGTCCGCGGCTCGGATCTCGACGTAGGTGTGGCCGCCGCGGATCCGCGACGGATAGTGGCGGTGGGTAAATACGTCGAGCCCCGAGCGCATCAGCGCCTTGGCGAAATTCTGGCTCGTCGAGTCGATCCCGTCGCCGGAACCGCCCGCGATTCGCCAGATGAGTTCATCGTCGCTCATAGTGGATCAGTGGCCGATGATCGACCGTATCCTCGAGTTTGCTCCACGCGACCTAAAGACTTTGCTATAGATTACCAAGGATCTTTCGTGAAGAATGGACGTACATTGAAGAATATGTATGAACGATCATTACGATAGCCAGGAACCCGTTGCTGTTCGTCACATTCGATCGGGAACGAGTGTATCGTTTCTCGGCGTTGAAGCAGACGTGACGGCTCCCGTCGATTCACGCGTCGGTCCCGAGCCCGTCCGGGTCGACTGCCTCGAGACCCCATTCGTCGAGGAAGTCCTCGAGGAAGGCGGCTCGATCGGGGAGTTCGTCGGGGTGGTGGGAGTCGGTGCCGACGGTGACGGCCACGTCGTGGTCGCGGAGAACGGTGAGGAACCGCTCGGCGGGATGGACGACCCCGGCGTCGGAAAGCGCCCGCCCGGCGTTTACCTCCGGCACCGTTCGCGAGTCGGCAAGTGCCCGCGCCACGCGCCGGTAGTGGGCCTCGGTCGCCCGCCCCCGGAGCGGCGGCGTCCGCTCGAGCAGGTCGACGTGAGCCGCGATATCGAACAGTTCCGACTCGACGAGCGCGACCAGCCGGTCGAAGTACTCGTCGACGACCGCGTCGCGTTCGGCGTCGGACATCGCCGCGAAGTGTGACGCGACCTGGACGTTGTTGCCGTCGACGGCGTGGACGCTGCCGATCGCGTATTCGAACCCCGCCTCCGAGAGGAAGGCGTCGATGGCCGCCTCGTCGCGCGGATCGTAGTCCATCTCGACGGCGTCGTAGATCTCGAGGTCGAACGCCTCGCGCAGTCGCTCGATCCCCCGACGGCGGCGCTCGTAGGTGAGATCGAGGTTGAAGCCGTAGACCCCCCGCATCGACTCGGGCCGCTCGCGCGAGGCCACGTTGCAGTGGTCGGCGAACCCGATGCCGTCGAGACCGGCCGCCTCGGCCGTCCGAACCATCGATCGAAGGAAGTCTCCGTCCGAGTAGTTCGAGTGAACGTGAAAGTCCCGCATACGTCGCCGACCACGGGTGACGTGTTAGTCGTTTTGCTTATTGGCGGTATTCGGCCCGGTAATTCGTGATTGGGCCCAGCGTGTGGCACTCGCGGACGGCAGTGCGGGCCGACCGAACGACGAAGTAACACCGGTGTAATCAGCTAACACCGGTATCCGCGAACACTTACGGTGATCTCGGCCCCAGACGAACGTACGGCAACGACACATGTCACAACGAAAACCGGACTACGTAGACGACACCGAGATCGACGCGACGCTCGACGAACTGCCGACCGACGAGGCCATCGAGGCGACCGTCGACAACCTCGAGGCGAACGGCTTCGAGGTCGTCGTCACCGACTCGGCCGCGGAGGCCCTCGAAGCGGTCCAGTCGCGGATCCCCGCCGGCGCGTCGGTCATGAACGGCCACTCCACGACGCTCGAGGAGATCGGGTTCGCCGACTACCTCTCCGAGGGCGACCACGAGTGGGAGAGCCTGGCCGACGACATCTGGAGCATCGACGACGACGCGGAACGGCAGGCCGCCCGCCGCGAGTCCCAGACCGCCGACTACTTCCTCGGCGGCATCAACGCGATCGCCCAGACCGGCGAACTCGTCGCGGCCGACCGCTCGGGCAGCCGGATCGGCGCGTACCCCTTCGCCGCGAGCAACGTCGTGATCGTCAGCGGCGCGAACAAGATCGTGCCGACGCTCGACGACGCGCTCGACCGCCTCGAGTCGGTCGCCTATCCCCTCGAGAACGAACGGGCACAGGAGGCCTACGGCGTCGAGTCCGCCATCGCCAAACAGCTCATCTTCCGACAAGAACTCGAGGACGATCGGACGACCGTCGTCCTCGTCCGCGAGCAGCTGGGCTACTAGCGTCCCGATCGGGACGAGTGCGTCCGGTCCCGCGGGGCTCCGACCGCGTCCTCGCGCGGCCGCCGGCTCCCGTTGCGAACCTCGTTTCCGCCCGCCGAACGCGCCTCCGGACGAGAAAGAGCATAAGGACCACTGGCACGTGACCCCACGAACGTGGGTCGTGGAAACGATACGCGACGGGAGGCCATGTCAAACCAGTACATCACGGCAGCGGAACATCTGCCCGACGAGGAGCGGACGGAAACGAAACTCCAGATAACCGACGCGGAGACGAAGCGGATCTTCGAGGCGCGGGTCCGGATCGCGAACGATCCCGACGAACTCACGGATCCACGGCCGCTGACCGTCGTCGCCGGGCCACACGAGAGCGTCAGCGAGGAACGGTACGTCGAACTCATCGACGAGATCGACGCGGCGGGGATCAACGAGGACCTCCTGCGCCGGCTCGCGGCGGACCAGGAATCGACCTCGAACATCGTCAACACCCGGTCCGACGATCTCAACGTCATCCTCCGGTATCTCGTCGAATCCGGCCAGTACGACTCGACCGCCGAGGCGCTTCGCGAGATGGCGTTTCAGTATCTCGCGGCGAACCGCCCCGCGTTACTCGACGCCTACGAGACCGTCCGGACCGAGTTCGAGGACGATCCGCTCCGCCGCGCCCGCTCGGAAAACGAGCCATGACGGTGGATTCGTTCCGGGGATTCCTCCAGTGCCTCGACGAGGCGGACGCCCTCGTCTCGTTCGACGAGCCGGTCTCGTGGGACCTCGAGGCGAGCGCGATCACGACGATCGCAAACCGGTCCGACGGCGACGTCCCGGTGTTCGAGTCGGTCACGGAGACAGCGGTTGACGCGTCGCTCGTCGGCGATCCGTACCGGGGGCCCCGAAACCGACCGTGGGATCACCTCGCCCGGGCGATCGGGCTGCCGACCGGCCTGTCCGGTGGGGCGTACTACGAGCGGCTCATCGACCGACTCCGATCACCTCGAGAGCCGCGAGTCCTCGAGCGCGACGCGGCGCCCTGCAAGGACGTCGTTCGGACCGGCGACGACGTCGATCTCCTGTCGCTCCCGTGGCCGTACATCCATCGGGGCGATGGCGGGCGGTACTCGAACCTCCACACCGTCGTCGCACCGGACCCGGAGACGCGGTGGGGCCGCTGGTCGAGCCATCGGCTGATGATCCACGACGGGCCGTTCGCCAGCCTGCTGTTTCTGGCGGGAGAACAGGTACCCAACCGGTATTATTACGACTACGAGCCGCGAGAGGAACCGATGCCGGTGGCGGTCGTCATCGGTGCCGAGCCGGTCGTCCAGTCGACGACGGAGATGTGGATCCCGGCGGGGCGGAGCGAAGCCACCTTCGCGGGCGGCATGAAAGACCGACCCGTCGACCTCGTTCCGTGTGAGACGAACGACCTGTACGTCCCGGCGACGGCGGAGGTCGTCCTCGAGGGCCGTGTCCTCCCGAACGAACGACTCGACGAGGGGCCGTTCGGCGATTACTTCGGATATATGAACGGACCGCGGCGATCGATGCCCGCGTTCGCGATCGACGCGATAACCCGCCGGACGGAGCCGCGGGTCCCGTTTTGCGTCGAAGGGACCGGCGTGGGATACGGGCGAAACTCCGGCAGCACGCTCCAACTCGCCGCGGCCGGCCCGGATGCGACCCTCGGACTGCAGGCCGCCGGCTTCGACGTCGAGTCGGCCGTGCCGTGGCGCTTTACCTCCCGGACCGTCTGGGTTATCTCGACGGACCGTCCCTATCCGGGCTATCTCCATCAACTGGCCAACTTCGTGTTCACGACCTGGGGGATGCTCCACATCGATTTCTTCGTGTTCGTCGACGCCGACGTCGACCCGTTCGACCCGCGGGCCGTGCTGACGGCGATCGCGCTGGACGCCGACCCGGACGCGGACTTTCACCAGTTCGGCGTCGAACGGATGCCCAAGGTCCCGCTCAACATCTACCAGACGCCCGAGGAGAAAGGCAGCGCCGACGTGGGGACCTCGAAAGCCAAGACCGCGAAGGCGTACATCGACGCGACCAGTGACGGGGAACGGGCGAACGAGACGGCCGACGACGACCGTCGGAAACGGGCCCAGGAGCGACTCGTCACCGCGGGCATGTCGGCGGCGCGGTTCGACCTGCTCGAGGCGGAGGGGAAGCGGCGATGATCCCGTTCGCACAGTACGTCCAGGGGCTGGCGAGCAACGACGAGTTGCTGACGCTCGAGGGCCCGTTCGAGGTGCCGCCGCCCGTCATCGCGGCGGAGGCCCTCCGTGCGAACGGCCCGGCGATCCGGTACGAACGGACCGACGGCGCCGATCTCACCAGCGGTGCGTTCAGCGGCCCCGACCAACTGCAGCGACGCGAGTCGGCCCCGTGGTCGCGGCTGGCGCTGGGTCTGGGACTGGACCCCGAGGCGTCGTTCGTCGCCGTCCTCGAGACGATCACGCGGCTGGGGCCGGCCGGCGATCGGCCGGAGCCGACCTACGACAGGCGGGCGGCCGCACGCACCATCGATGGGATACGGCAACTGGCCCTGCCGCGCGATGCCGACGATGTCTGGCCCGCCCTGACGCTCGGCGTCGCGTCGGTATCGACGGCGGCGGGGACCCACTGGGCCCCGGTTCACGGTGCCGTTATCGGCGACGACACGCTCCGGGTACGGACGCCCGCGGCGCTGTCGTCGCTGCTCGACGGCGGGACGGTGTCGGTCGCCCTCGGCGTCCCACCGGCGGCCGTGACGGCGGCCTACCTGCTCGCCGTCAGGGACCGCCTCGAGGTCCCGATCCAGGACTGTGGCGTCGCCGAACGCGTGTCGCTCGTCCCGACGAACGGCGGGCTCGTCCCGAGCGCGACCGAGGTCGTGATCGAGGCGGCGGTCGACGATCGCCATCCCGACTCCCGGTCGGACCGACGCGAAGCGTGGGAGTACGGCACCGAGAGTACGTCGATGGCGCTGTCGGTCGAACGGATACTCGCGACCGAGGACCCGGTACTTCCCTTTTCACCGCTCGAGCGGCCGCTGTCGGACGACCTGCAGCTGACGGGACTGGTGACGGCGGCGACGCTGTACGACCGCATCGACGACTACTGGGGGATCTCGCCCGTCGAGTGGGTGCTGGTGCCGGCGGCGGCCGAACTCGGGATCTGTGTCGTTGCGACGAACGTTCTCTACGCCGGATTCGAGTGGCAACTCGCCAACATTCTCTTTGCGTTCTCGTCGCTGTTCGATACGGTCATCGTCGTCGACGACGACGTCTCGCCGCGGGACCTCGGCCGCGTTCTCGGCGATATCTGGGTCAAAGCACATCCGTCTCGAGACTGGATCTTCAGCGAACCGTCGGCACCGATGGCGGACCGGCCTCGGTATCGCCGGGACGGGGAGACCGGCTCCCGGCTGTACGTGAACGCGGCGTGGGATCCGCGGTGGGACGACGCGTATATCGCGCCGCGAGTCGCGTTCGACCGGTCGTTCCCGGCGTCCGTTCGCGACGACGCTCGACGGTTGTGGGACACGCGTCACGACGGGGCGGCCGACGACGAGAACCGCGACGGCGCGTAGGACGAGGAGGACGTTTTCAGTCGATAAAAACACATATCTAAACGGATGTGCTGAAAACAGGACCGTTTACGCATGACTGACTCGATGAAACTCACCTCGGCGTAACAGTTCCCTCTACGATGTGTCTATTAGCATCGCATAATTTACCGATACTATTATATCGGGAAACGGGATCCGGGGCGGTGTATGGTGTCCAGCCACAACCTCTCGGACTACGAGGCCGAACGGGATCAGTTCTCGTGGGACGAGATCTACGCGGAAGCCGACTGGGACGCACCGACGGACCTGAACATCGCCCACGAGACCGTCGACCGACACGCCGCCGACCGCGAGAAGGTCGCGCTCTATCAGGTCGACACCGACGGCGAACTCACGAAGACGACCTTCTGGGAACTGGCCGACCGCTCGAGCCAGTTCGCGAACGTCCTCGAGGAACTCGGCGTCGAGCGGGGCGATCGCGTGTTCTCGTACATGCCACGGATTCCGGAACACTACGTGGCGATGGTCGGCACGCTGAAACGGGGGGCCGTCTGGGGGAGCGTCAACGAACGCTTCGGGCCGGACGGGATCTCGTACCGGCTCGACGATTGCGACGCGAAGGTCCTCGTGACGACGACCGACAACCGCGAGACGGTCGCGGACGCCCTCGCGGACGCGCCGTCGGTCGACCACGTCATCACCGTCGACCGCGGCGGCGGCGCGCCCGCCGACGACGTCGTGTTCAACACGGCACTCGACGGCGCGAGTACGGACTACGAGGCCGCCGATACCGGCGGCGAGGACGACGCCTTGCTGTACTACACGTCGGGGACGACCGGGCTGGCCAAGGGCGTCCGACACAAGCAGCGCTGGGTGGCCGGCGTGGCGGCGACCCAGAAATACGCCGTCGACCTCCAGCCCGGCGACCTCTACTGGAGTACCGGTGACCTGGGTTGGCTGACCGGCGTAATCAACACGCTCGGGGCCTGGTACTGGGGCGCGTCGCTGTTCACCTACGAGGGCGAGTTCGATCCGGCGGAGTGGGCCGAACTGCTCGACGAGTACCCGATTACCGTCCTGTTCTCGGTGCCGACGGCCTACCGGATGCTCCGCGAAAAAGAGGAGTTACTGGCGGACGTCGACCTCGACTTACGGCACGCGCTCTCGATCGGCGAGCCGCTCAGCGCCGGCGTCGTCGAGTGGGGCGAGGACGAACTCGGCGTCACCATCCTCGACACGTACGGCCAGACGGAGACGGGCAACATGATCATCAACAACTACCCCACGATGGAGCTGCGGCCCGGCTCGATGGGCAAGCCCCTGCCGGGCATCGAGGCCGACATCGTCGACCCCGAGACCGGGGCCGTCCTCGAGCCCGGGGAGACGGGCGAGATCGCCCAGCGCGGCGACTACCCTTGCTTCTTCGCCGAGTACTGGAACAAACCGGAGAAGACCGCGTCGTGTTTCGTCGACGGCCCCGAGGGAGAGTGGTACCTCTCGGGCGACCTCGCACACAAGGACGAGGACGGGTACTTCTGGTTCGAGGGACGGGCCGACGACGTCATCCTCTCCTCGGGCTACCGGATCGGCCCGTTCGAGGTCGAGAGTTCGCTGGGCGAACACGCGGCCGTCGCCGAGGCGGCCGTCGTCCCCAAGCCCCACACGGAGCGGGGCAACATCGTGAAGGCCTACGTCGTGCCAAGCGAGGGGACGACGCCGTCCGAAGACCTCAAAGAGGACATCAGGACCCACGTGCGCGACGAACTCTCGGCCCACGAGTACCCCCGCGAGATCGAGTTCCGCGAGGAACTGCCGAAGACGGTCACGGGGAAGATCCGCCGAACCGAACTGCAAGACGACGCGGAAGAAGAGTCCGAGGCGTCGCCGTAAGCGACCCGCCCTCGAGACGCCCCGATCACGAGCGATCTATCCCACAACATGAATTTCGAATCTACCGACGAACGTGCGATGATCCGGTCGACCGCGGAGGCGGTCGCGGCCGAATACGGACCGGAGTACTGGCGAGAAAAAGAAGCGGACGGCGAGTTCGCACAGGAGTTCTGGGACGAACTCGCGGAGGCCGGGTTCCACGGCCTGTTGGTTCCGGAGGAGTACGGCGGTGCCGGCATGGGCATGCAGGAGATGGGCCTGGCGATGGAGACGCTCTGTGCCGAGGGCTGTGGCATGGCCGGGACCTGGTATCTGGTCCTTACCGCGGGGATGGCCGCTGTTGGCATCCGCGAGAACGGGACCGAGGCCCAGAAGGAGCGGTACTTACCCGATATCGCCGCCGGCGAGCGAAACTTCTCGATCGGCATCACCGAGCCCGAAGCGGGAACGAACACGCTGAACGTCGCCACGCGCGCGGAGAAAGACGGCGACGAGTACGTCCTCAACGGCAACAAGGCGTGGATCACCTTCGCCGACCGGGCGGACAACATGATCCTCGTCACCCGGACGACCCCGCGGGCGGACGTCGACCGTGGCACCGACGGCATCAGCCTGTTCATCGTCGATATGGACGACCCCGGGATCGACGTCTCACCGATCCCCAAACACGGCATCAACTACTCGAAGTCCTGTGAGGTGTTCATCGAGGACGTTCGCGTCCCCGAGGAGAACCTGCTCGGGGCGGAAGACGAGGGCTGGTGGGCGCTGCTCGATATGTTGAACCCCGAGCGCCTCGGCTTCGCCGCGGCCGGGACGGGGATCGGGAAACTGGCCGCCGACACCGCCATCGAGTACGCCACCGACCGCGAGGTGTTCGGTGCCCCGGTCGGTAGCCACCAGGCCGTCTCGTTCCCCATCACCAAGGCCTACGCGCGGATGGAAACGGCCGCGCTCATGCGCGAGAAGGCCGCCTGGCTCTACGACCAGGGCGAGGAGTGTGGCTACGAGACGAACGTCGCGAAGGCGACGGCCGTCGAGGCCGGCATCGAAGCCGTCAAGCAGTCGATGCAGGCGTTCGGGGGCTGGGGCTACGCGAAAGAGTACGACGTCGAGCGCTGGTGGCGCGAGATCAACCTCACGAGACTCGCACCGGTCTCCCAGCAGATGGCCTACAACCACATCGGCCAGGAACTCGGCTTCCCCAAATCCTACTGACCATGTTCGACAAAGTCCTCGTCGCCAATCGCGGCGAAATCGCGGTCCGCGTGATGGCAGCGTGCGAAGAACTCGGTATCGGGACGGTCGCCGTCTACAGCGACGCCGACCGCGACGCCGGCCACGTCGAGTACGCCGACGAGGCCTACAACGTCGGCCCGGCACCGGCCAGCGAGTCGTACCTCGACCAGGAGACGATCGTCGACGTCGCCGACCGGGCCGGCGCGGACGCGATCCACCCCGGCTACGGCTTCCTCGCGGAGAACGCCGACTTCGCCCGTCGCGTCGAAGCGACCGACGGGATCACGTGGGTCGGCCCGCCGAGCGACGCGATGGAGACGCTCGGCGAAAAGACGAACGCTCGAACCGTCATGCAAGCGGCCGACGTCCCGGTCGTCCCCGGAACGACTGAGCCCGTCGCCGACGCCGACGAAGTGCGATCACTGGGCGAGGAGTACGGCTACCCCATCGCGATCAAGGCCGAAGGCGGCGGTGGCGGCCGCGGCATGAAGATCGTCCGCAGCGAGGCCGAAGTCGATGACGCCCTCGAGAGCGCCCGACGCGAGGGCGAGGCCTACTTCGACAACGACTCGGTCTACGTCGAGAAGTACCTCGAGTCGCCCAAACACATCGAGGTCCAGGTACTCGCCGATCGGCACGGCAACGTCCGGCACCTCGGCGAGCGCGACTGCTCGCTGCAGCGCCGCCACCAGAAGGTCATCGAGGAGGCCCCCAGTCCGGCGCTCGACGACGACCTGCGCGACGAAATCGGCGAGGCCGCCCGGCAGGGCGTCCGCGAGGCCGGCTACACGAACGCCGGGACGGTCGAGTTCCTCGTTGAAGACGGCGAGTTCTACTTCATGGAGGTGAACACGCGGATCCAGGTCGAACACACCGTCACCGAGGAAGTAACCGGAATCGACATCGTCCGGTGGCAGCTCCGGGTCGCCGCCGGCGAGGAACTCGCGTTCGACCAGGCCGATGTCGAGATCGACGGCCACGCGGTCGAGTACCGCATCAACGCCGAGAACCCGGCCGCCGACTTCGCGCCGACCCCCGGAAAGCTGACGACCTACAGGCCACCGGCGAGCATCGGCGTCCGCCTCGACCACGCGGTCGCGCAGGGCGACGAGATCGGCGGCGACTACGACTCGATGATCGGGAAGCTGATCGTCAGCGGCGACGACCGCGACCACTGTCTCGAGCGCTCGAAACGCGCGCTCGAACACTTCGCCGTCGACGGCGTCCACACGACGATCCCGTTCCACCGGCTGCTGCTCGACGACGAGAACTTCGTCGCCGGCGATCACACGACGACGTATCTCGACCGGGAACTCGATGACGACGCGCTCGCGGCGGCCGTCGATCGCTGGGGCTCCGCGACGGCAACCGACGGGAACGGGTCCACGGCGACGACGACCGAGGTCACCGTCGAGGTCGACGGCCGACGGTTCGACGTCGTCATCGAGGACGGCGCGTCGCAGGCGACGGCCGACCGCACCGAGACGGGAGCCACTCCCGGCGGTGGGGCCGCGGGCGGGGACGACGCCGAACTCGCCGCTGCCGGGGCCGTCACCGCCGAAATGCAGGGGACCATCCTCTCGGTCGCCGTCGAGGAAGGCGACGAGGTCGCGGCCGGCGACGTTCTCTGTGTCCTCGAGGCGATGAAGATGGAGAACGACGTGGTCGCCAGCACCGGCGGGACGGTCCGGTCGGTACCGATCTCGGCGGGCGACTCCGTCGACATGGGCGACACCCTCGTGACACTGGAGTGATACCGATGCGAGTCAAAATCACAAGCGACACGACCGACGCGCAGGCGCGGGCCATCGCCGAAGCGATGGCGTCGAAGTACCGGGAGGACGTCACCGTCGTCGACGACGACGGCGAGGAACTCGGCAGTGCGTCCTACGACGGTGGGACCGACGAACCGGCCGACCCCGAGCCCGAACCGGAACTCGGACCGACGGCCCGTGAGGAGGCGCTGCTGGCGGAGATCGACGAGATCCTCGCGGGCGGCCCCGAGAAGTACAAGGATCAGCTGCCCGACCAGGGGAAGCTGTTCGTCCGCGACCGGATCGATCTCTGGTTCGGCGACGACTTCCTCTTCGAGGACGGGAAGTTCGCCGCGTTCGACGACTGGCATCCGGACGGTGCAAACACCGACGCGGACGACGACGACCGGCTGCCGGCCGACGGCCTGATCACCGGCGCCGCCGAGTTCGAGGGCCGCGACGTCCACTTCATGGCCAACGACTACACGGTCAAACGCGGAAGCATGGCCGCGAAAGGCGTCGAGAAGTTCCTCCGGATGCAACAACGGGCCCTGAAGACCGGGAAGCCGGTGTTGTACCTGATGGACTCCTCGGGCGGCCGGATCGACCAGCAGACCGGCTTCTTCGCCAACCGCGAGGGCATCGGAAAGTACTACTACAACCACTCGATGCTCTCGGGCCGGGTACCCCAGATCTGCGTCCTCTATGGCCCCTGTATCGCCGGCGCGGCCTACACCCCCGTCTTCGCGGACTTTACGGTCATGGTCCGGGACGTGAGCGCGATGGCCATCGCCAGCCCGCGCATGGTCGAGATGGTCACCGGCGAGCAGATCGATCTCCAGGAACTGGGCGGGCCGGACGTCCACGCCGCCCACTCCGGGAGCGCGGACCTCATCGCCGACGACGAGGAACACGCCCGGAAACTGGTCGCGAAACTCATCGGCTATCTCCCGAACAACAGCGACGAGACCCCGCCCCGAACGGACGGGCAGGCACCCGCCGCCTCGCCCGAGGGGATCGACGCCGTCGTCCCCCAGGAACCCAACAAGGGCTACGACATGTTCGACGTCATCGACCGGATCGTCGACGCGGGGTCGACGCTCGAGTTACGTTCGGAGTACGGGCCGGAGATCATCACCGCCTTCGCCCGGATCGACGGCCGGCCCATCGGGATCGTCGCCAACCAGCCCGCACACCGGGCTGGCGCGATCTTCCCCGATGCCGCCGAGAAGGCCGCCGAGTTCATCTGGACCTGTGACGCCTACGATATCCCCTTGCTCTACCTCTGTGACACGCCCGGCTTCATGGCCGGCTCACAGGTCGAGAAAGACGGGATCTTGGAACAGGGCAAGAAGATGATCTACGCCACCTCCTCGGCGACGGTGCCGAAACAGTCGGTGGTCGTCCGCAAGGCCTACGGCGCGGGTATCTACGCGATGTCCGGTCCCGCCTACGATCCCGAGAGCGTCATCGGGCTTCCCTCCGGCGAGATCGCGATCATGGGCCCCGAGGCGGCGATCAACGCCGTCTACGCCCGCAAGCTCGCCGAGATCGACGACGAGGACGAACGCGAACGGATGGAGCGGGAACTCCGCGAGGAGTACCGCGAGGACATCGACGTCCACCGGATGGCCAGCGAGGTCGTCATCGACGAGATCGTCCCGCCGAGCGACTTGCGGGAGGAACTCGAGGCCCGCTTTGCCTTCTACGAGACCGTCGAGAAGGACCTGCCCGATAAGAAACACGGCACCGTCCTCTGATTACCCTTCGAACGTTTCACAACCACCAATGACAGGACGCTACTACGAGGAGTTCGAGGTCGGCGAGACCATCGAACACGAGAAGCGACGGACGATCAGCGAACGCGACAACCAGCAGTTCTGCGATATGACGATGAACCAGCAGCCGCTGCATCTCGACGCCGAGTTCGCTGCGGAAACGCAGTTCGACGGGCGGCTGGTCAACGGGCTCTACACGATGAGTCTGGCCGTCGGGCTCACGATCCCCGACACCACCGACGGCACGATCGTCGCCAACCTCTCCTACGACAACGTCGAGCATCCGAACCCGGTCTATCACGGCGATACGATCCGGGTCCAGTCGACGGTCACCGACAAGCACGAGACCAGCGACGGCGAGCGCGGCATCGTCACCATGCACGTCGAAGCGTTCAAAGTGAACGATCCGGAGGAGCCGCTGGTCTGTGAGTTCGACCGGACCGCGCTCTCGCTGAAACGCGAACACGCCGACTGACATCCCCCTCGGCGTGAACGCCGGGAAGACATCAGTCGGCGACGCCGACGATCCAGCGCCACCGCTGTTCGACGGTGCCCTCGAGGTCCGCGAGCAACTCGCGGGCCCGCGCGACGCGCTCCTCGGCGGCGAGTTTCGGGTAGAGCCGCGCCGCCATGGCCGGAATCGCGTGGAAGCGCCGCACGTCCGCTGCCGTCGTCGCGAACCGCCACGTCCCCGTCGTGACCGTGAACTCCTCGGCGAGCGCAGCCACGACCGCGTCGGCACCCGTCGGCGATCGCGACTCCCGCTCGAGGGCCGCGAAGACGTCCCGTCCGTCGGCGTCGACCCAGCCAAGCGGCGCGACGGCACCGACGACTCCACCCGGCCGCAGGACGCGGGCGGCTTCCCGCGTCGCGACCGCGGGATCCGGGACCAGAAAGAGCGACGCGGTAAACGCGACGGCGTCGAACGAGCCCGCGGCGAAGGGCAGGTGATCGAAATCGGCTTCGACCCGCGGCGCGCCCTCGAGTTCGCGCAGCATCTCGCGGCTGATATCCAGCGCGACCGTTCGCCGCGCCCGCTCGGCGAAGACGCGCGTACTCACGCCCGTGCCGGCACCGGCGTCGAGGACGGCGTCGACGGGGCCGTCCGCTTGAGCCGACAGCTCGGCGGCCAACAGCTTCGCGAGTGCGGTGAACCGACCGGTGCGTTGCTCGTAGGCGTCGTACGCGGAGACGCTCTCGTCGAAGTTCGTCCGGACGGCGGCCTTCATCACGTCCAATGGCCGGTGGGAAACACCTATTCCTATCGGTCGAGGGCTCACTCCACCTGCTCGGCACGCTCGAGGATGCGTTCGGCCTGTGCGATAAGCGGCGCATCGATCATCTCGCCGTCGACTTCGAACACGCCCGCGTCCGTCCGGTCCCGGACGTCGAGAACGCGTTCCGCCCACTCGACGTCGTCGTCGCTCGGCGTGAAGGCGTCGTTGATGACCGGGACCTGCGCGGGATGGATCGCGATCTTCCCGTCGTACCCGAGCCGCGCGGCAAAGGCCGTTTCGTCGCGAAGTCCGTCCGTATCCGTAAAGTCCGTATAGACGGTATCGATAGCGTCGACGCCGGCGGCGCTGGCCGCGAGAACTGTCCGCTCTCGAGCGTACAACACCTCCGTTCCCTCGCTCGTCCGCGTCGCGCCGATGTCCGCCGCGAGGTCCTCGGCACCGAACAAGAGTGCGTCGGTCGCGGCGGCCGTGGCGATCTCGTCGGCCCGGAGGACGCCCGCGGCGGACTCGATCAGCGACAGGACCGGGAGATCGGCATCGTATTCGTCGAAGAGGCGCTCGACCGTTCGGACGTCGGCTGCTGACTCCGTTTTCGGGAGCATCACGCTGTCCGGACGCGGTCCCTCGAGGATCGCCTCGAGATCGGTCGCGGCCGACGTACCGACCGGATTCACGCGAACGCAGCGTTCGGGCTCGGCCGCGCCGTCGGCGAGGACGTCGCGAACGGCCTCGCGTGCGGCCGCCTTGTCGGCCGGTGCGACCGCGTCCTCGAGGTCGAAGACGACGACATCCGCCTCGCTCGTGGCCGCTTTCCGCATGATCTCGGGTTCGTCTCCCGGGGCGAACAGAACGCTTCGGCGAACCATACATACTGTTGGTAGTTCTCCCGATTAAGCGGTGTGGTTCGTCATCCCAAGAAAAGCGGTATCGTACCGATCGCCGTCCGCTCGGTCGACCGGTCGCGAGCGAGCCCCGACTCGTCGGTTGTGGATCTGTACCAATTGGACACACCGGATCTCGTTCCGCGGTTCTTATACGCGACCCGACCAAAGCTCGGACATGTACGATCTCACGGGCTTTCAGCGTGACCTGCTGTACGTGATCGCCGGACAGGACGAGCCGCACGGACTCGCGATCAAGGACGAACTCGAGACCTACTACGAGAAGGAGATCCACCACGGGCGACTCTATCCGAATCTCGACGACGTCGTCGAGAAGGGTCTCGTCGAGAAGGGCGAACTCGACCAGCGGACGAACTACTACACGATCACGGCGCGCGGGCGGCGCGAACTCGAGGCGCGTCGGGAGTGGGAAGACCAGTACGTCGAGGCGTTGCTCTCGGAGTCGGAGTGAGAACGGCCGCTATCGCCGCATCGATATCCGGACTCAGCTCCCGGCCATCTCTCCGGACGACGGGTGCAGCGGGAACTACGCCTCGTCAAGTACTTGCCCCCACAGTCCGGGCAGCTCGTCGATGCGTTGCCAGCCGGCCGCCTCGTCGACGTCGTCGGCGACGACGGTGATCTCGTCGAAGTACTCCTCGAGGACCGCGCCCCGCTCCATCGCCAGCGGCGGCGTACAGTAGTCCTCCTCGATCCACACCGCCTCGCCGGTCGTCGGATCGAAGCGTGCGTTCTCGAGGGCCGTCGTCATCGCACGGCCGAACGGGTCCAACTGCTCGATATCGCCGTCGTCGAGCCGGTCGCGTAACTCGGGGAGTCGCTCGCGTTTCGGCCGAGCGCGCACGAATCGGTGTGCCATGTGTTTACGGATGGGTTTATCGGCGATAAACCCCGAGATCGTTCCGGTGGGTTGACCGGCGAAAGCGAGACCGTGCCGGTACCGGCGCGAGTTCTCTCATCGGTTCGTGTCGCTGTTCGGCCCGATACTGACACGACGATTATACAACCGCCTGCGCTGTCATTTCCGGGGCGACGGGAAGCGGTGGCAGTCAGTGGAGTTCCGGGTCGGTCGGGACGTTTCGACCGAGAAATTCGCGAAGGGAGTCGACGTCCGCGGTCGACGAGAGGGTCCGAAGCGCTCGAGTCGCGTCCGCGTGTTGGGCCCGTGCGTACCGACGCAGTTGCCGGTCGTCACGGACTCGGGGGCCGGGACGGGACGACACCGTGTCGGTTGCAACGTCGTCTCGGATGCGCCGTTCGACACTGCCGCCGCGTCCAACCGTTTCGAAGCGACCTCGCTGCCGGTCGTCGACAGCCGCAAGCGTCGCGCCGATATCGGCCGCACCGCGACCGAGCGCACCCGCCGTTCCGTCGACGAACGACCGGTACGCCGCCGGCGTCGGCTGCGAGTCGAAATCCGCGTCGGCGAGCGTTTCGACGAGTCGCTCCGACACGGTTGCGAGGCGCTCGATGCACGCCCCTCCCGCCGTTCCCTCGAGCGATCCGAGCATCGAATACGCTGCCGTCTGGAGGTAGTCGGCGGCCAGTAACGCCGCGTTCGACTCCCACGCCACTGCTTCGGTTCCCGGCGTGTCGAGCCTGGCTAGCAACCGTTCCCGAAGGAGCGAGTAGCCCCGGAACAGCTCCATCGCGGTCGCAGCCCGGAGTATCGACGGCGAGTCCGGCGCGTCCGTGACCGAGTTCGCGACGAGCGCGACGAGCTGTCCGTACCACCGATCGTCCCGGTCGACGACGGCCGTCCGCGCCGGCAGCAGGTAGTCGCCACGCGCGGTTTCGAGCGTCCCCTCGAGTCGCTCGTCGATCGCGTCCCGACGTTCGCTGAGCGAGAGTTCACGAGTCATCGACGGTCGGTCTCCGACCGGGTCGCGGTCATCGCGGGAACACCGACGTCCGTTTCGGACGGCACCGTCGCCGACGTCACGAGCCCGTCCCGCGTTCGATGCCTACTGTACGAACTCTCGGCTACTGCATCGGTATCCATGTCGTTCCGTGTTCCTGACTATTAACCAGTTAGTCAAAAACGTTCGGGAACAGTATCGACTCGAGAGGGGCGTTCCGGAGCCGAGATCAGACAGACTCACGTGGGGGAGTCGGAACGACCCGCGACGGGCTAACGAGCAGGTCACAACTGTTATCCGCCGCCCGACCGACACTCGAACAATGGCAAAGTCGCCAACTGAGCCGGTCTCCGACCCGAACGAGGAGATCATGCGTGCGACCTATCGCGCGCTTCGCGAACACGGATACGCCGACCTCACGATCCAACGGATCGCCGACGAGTACGGGAAGTCGACGGCCGCGATCCACTACCACTACGACACCAAAGAGGACCTGCTCGCGGCGTTTCTGGATTACGTCCTCGATCGGTTCAAGGACACCGTCCACGAGGTCGAAACGACGGATCCGGAACGGCGACTCGACAAACTGCTCGACAAACTGCTCGTCGAGCCCGAAGACCACCAGGACTTACTCGTCGCGATCCTGGAGATGCGGAGTCAGGCACCGTACAAGGACCGGTTCAGCGACCGGTTTCGGCAGAACGACGAGTACGTGCGGTACCTGCTTCGCACGGTGATCGACCAGGGGATTCAGGACGGCGTCTTCGTCGACGTCGACACCGAACACGTCGCACGCGCGCTCATGACGATCGTCGACGGGGCCCGAACTCGAGCGGTCGTCCTGGACGAAGACTGTGCGCTTACAACGGCGAGACGGACCGCCGACGAGTACGTAACGAGCGTTCTTCTGGAAGGCTGAGCGCGTCGATCGGTATCTGTGCCCTCAGCGATCCTCGGGCGTCGACTCTCGATCGGCGTTCTCGACCGCTCTCGTACACCAGTGACAGAACTCGAGGTCCGGATCGAGTTCGTTTCCGCAGTGGGGACAGTCAGTCGTTTCCGTCTCGGACGACGGTGACGGGGGCGTCCTCGTCTGCTGTGTGTACGCGAGCAGGTACGCGTCGACGGTACTGAGTCCCACGACGAGAAGCATCGGTGCGACGGCAAGCAGTGTCTCCGTGGTTCCGTTCCCGGCCAGCAACGCGTCGATCGCTGCCGGATCGACGAACGCGGCGGACACGCCGAACGAAACGACGATCCAGCCAAGCGCACGGCGCAGCCGTCGGAGGTACAGGTGCCCGAGCCCGGTGGCGAGCGCCGCGAGCAGTGCTGCGAGCCACGGTCGCTTCTGGGATATCGACTTGGGCATACACTTACTAACCGGTTAGTATCGCATAAGTCTTCGTTTCTCTCACACCGTCGGCCCTTCTCGGACGAGTGATCAGGGACCGTTCGGAACGGGCCCTCAACGAGCCGTGAGGCCGACGCCGTCGGCCAGTAGTTCGTGCGAACGGAGCGCGACGTCGTGATCGGGGACGACGTGCTGGATCATCACCTCGTCGACGCCGACGCGATCGGCGAGTTGCTCTAGGAGGCCTGCAACCGTATCCGGACTCCCGGAGATCGCACGCGGCCACTCGTCGGCATCGAGCGTCGCAGGCGTCGGCTGTGGGACGCCGCCGAGTTCGTCGATGGCGTCCTCGATCGACGGTCTCGTCCCGATTTCGCCGCGTTGCATCCGCTTGTACGTCGCCTCGGCGACCGCTCGGATCCGCGCCGCCGCTTGGTCCGTTTCGGCACAGACCGCGTTCACCGCGAGCATCCCCTGTGGCTCGTCGAGTCCGTCGGCCAGCCGCGACGACTGGAAGTGATCGCGGTAGGCCTCGAACGATCGCGTGGCGAGTTGCGGCCGAATGAACGCCGCGAAACAGTATCGCAGGCCGAGTTCACCGGCGATCGCCGCACTGGACGGACTCGAGCCGAGGACCCATGGAACCGGCTCGGCGTCGCCCGAGCGCGGTATCTCGAGGTCCGCGTAGGCGTGTCCCTCGGGATAGTCGTCGTAGAGGTGATCGACGACGGCCTTGATCTTCTCGGTGTGGTCCTCGTCGGGGTTCTGCACGCGTCGCTCCGTGCCGAGGGCGCGGTCGGCGGCCGGCGAGCCGTTCGCCCGCCCGAGACCCGCGTCGATACGGCCCGGCGCGAGCGCGTCCAGCGCGCCGAACTGTTCGGCGACCTTGAACGGGCTGTAGTGGTTGAGCAGGACCGCACCGGAGCCAAGGCGGATCGCGTCGGTTTCCGCGGCGAGATGGCCGAGCAAGACTTCGGGTGCGGTGCCCGCGATCCTGGTCGCCATGCCGTGGTGTTCGGCGACCCAGAACCGTGAGTAACCGAGCCGCTCGGCCTGTCGGGCGGCCTCGACGGTGTTCGCGTAGGCGTCGGTTGCGGTACCGTCGTCTGGGACCGGAGAGAGGTCTACGGCGGAGAGTTCCATACCGATCCTCGGAGACTGTGAGACATAACGGTTCGGTTAGCAGTACGTCTGTACGCGACCGGATGCCACCGCACCACCGCCCCGCTGTACCGTCGTCGGAGCCGGTTCGTATCGGTGCCCAGTTCACGTCCGCCCGGTCGGACCCGTTCGCAGACATCGCTCGGGAACGGCACCCCTCCGGCGTCTGCACGGACCGGAACCCACCTGCCGGAACTGCCGTCTGTAGTCGTCGTATCGGCCGCTCGAGGCGATCGCTCGCAACTATCACGTGGAGAAAGTATATCAGTCGCAGTCCCCTCGGGTCGGATACTGAACGGAGTTTTATGAGTGAGAATACGAACGGCGGCGATCCTCCCGAAGACGCCTCGGAGCCCGCTCCGACCGACGAGCGACCCGAGGAGCCCGCCGAGCGTCAGGGAGATCGATCGTCGCCCGAGGACGAGAGCGGCCGTCGTGACAGCGCCGACGATCCGATCGACGGGGTCGACCCGTCGTCCGACGAGGACGACGACCTCGAGACGGTCGAGGACCTCGGCAGCACGGTCGAGGTCGATCCCGGCGTCGAGGTCGACGAGGAGATCGCCGAAGACGACCTTCTCGGTGGACTGAAGATCGATACCACCGAGGACATCGAGGTCCCGGATCGGCTCGTCGATCAAGTCATCGGCCAGGACGAAGCACGCGATATCATCATCAAGGCGGCCAAGCAGCGCCGCCACGTCATGATGATCGGCTCGCCAGGGACCGGCAAATCGATGCTGGCCAAGGCGATGAGTCAACTGCTGCCCAAGGAAGACCTCCAAGACGTTCTGGTCTATCCCAACCCCGACGACGAAAACGAGCCGAAAGTTCGGACCGTTCCCGCCGGCAAGGGCGATCAGATCGTCGACGCTCACAAGGAGGAAGCCAGCAAGCGAAACCGGATGCGATCGATCCTGATGTGGGTCGTCATCGCAGTGATCCTCGCCTATACGATTCTGTCGGGATCCTCGCTCCTGCTTGGCCTCCTCGCGGCGGGCGTCATCTGGTTTATCTTCCGGACGCTGGGCCAGGGCTCGGACGCGATGGTACCGAACCTGCTGGTCAACAACGGCGATCAGCGCGTCGCGCCCTTCGAGGACGCGACGGGTGCCCACGCCGGCGCCTTGCTGGGCGACGTCCGCCACGACCCCTTCCAGTCCGGCGGCATGGGAACGCCGAGCCACGAGCGGGTCGAACCCGGGTCGATCCATCAGTCCAACAAGGGCGTGCTGTTCCTCGACGAGATCAACACGCTCGATATTCAGACCCAGCAGAAGCTGATGACGGCGATCCAGGAGGGCGAGTTCTCGATCACGGGCCAGTCCGAGCGCTCCTCGGGCGCGATGGTCCAGACCGAACCCGTCCCCTGTGACTTCATCATGGTCGCTGCGGGGAACTTAGACGCCATGGAGAACATGCACCCCGCGCTGCGCAACCGGATCAAGGGGTACGGGTACGAGGTCTACATGGACGACACCATCGAGGACACCCCCGAAATGCGGCGCAAGTACGCCCGCTTCATCGCTCAGGAGGTCGAACGCGACGGGCGTCTCCCCCACTTCACCGACGACGCCGTCGAGGAACTCATCCTCGAGGCCAAGCGTCGCTCGGGTCGCAAGAACCACCTCACGCTGCACTTCCGAACCCTTGGTGGACTCGTCCGTGTCGCGGGTGACATCGCCCGCGCCGAGGACCGAGAACACACGACTCGAGACGACGTACTCCGGGCCAAGGACCGCTCGCGCTCGATCGAGCAACAGCTCGCCGACGACTACATCGAGCGCCGCAAGGACTACGAACTGCAGGTCACCACGGACGGCGTGGCGGGCCGGGTCAACGGTCTCGCCGTCATGGGCGAGGACTCGGGCATCATGCTCCCGGTCATGGCCGAGATCGCCCCCACGCAGGGCGGCGGTCGGGTGATCGCCACCGGCCAGCTCAAGGAGATGGCCGAGGAGTCGGTCCAGAACGTCTCCGCGATCATCAAGAAGTTCTCCGACGTCGACCTCTCGGAGAAGGACATCCACATCCAGTTCGTTCAGGCCGGCGAAGGCGGCGTCGACGGCGACTCCGCCTCGATCACCGTGGCGACCGCCGTCATCTCCGCGCTCGAGGACATCCCGGTCGATCAGTCGGTCGCGATGACCGGCTCGCTGTCGGTCCGCGGCGACGTGTTGCCGGTCGGTGGGGTCACCCACAAGATCGAGGCCGCCGCCAAGGCCGGCTGTACCAAGGTCATCATTCCCGAAGCGAACGAACAGGACGTGATGATCGAAGACGAGTACGAGGACATGATCGAGATCATCCCCTGCTCGAACATCAGCGAAGTTCTCGACGTCGCCCTGATGGGCGAACCCAAGAAGGACTCGCTGGTCGCCCGGCTCAGGTCGATCACCGGCACCGCGTTCGAACAGGAGGCCGTCGGCTCCGCCAGCGGCTCGAGTCCGAGCCCGCAGTAACCGACTAACGGCGCTCGGCCGACGAAACCGCCGTCGCTTCTCAATTTTGCCGTCCGCGTCTTCGACGCGAGTGGGGGCCGACAGTGCTTTCGATCCGATTCGCCGCGGTATCGATACGCATCGGAACCGCCGACCGGACTGCCGATGGGACACCACACGCTCGGCGAGAGACCGATCGACGGCGTTGGATTCGGCTGCGAGGACCTCGAGAACAGGTTACCGCAGGGTGTCGGCGACTGCACCGGAACGGAAACCGGCCCCTCCGTTTACACCCATACGTATGTAACCAAAAGCGACGCTATCGCTAACCGAAACATCCGCCGGCATACTTATAAAAATTACTAATCGGTTAGTTACTGGCGACACAGCTGTAGACCGGCGGCTGTCGCTGGTATCGTCGCTACCCCAACGTGGGAAACGGACACCGCAGAGAGTGATCGAACGGCGTTGCGAGAGAGGAACGGATCCGTCGTCACGGAGCAGTCTCCCGTCCGCTTCTGTAACGCACGCTCGAGACGGCGACATCGATCTATCATCGAGTGATAACCGATAATTGAACAGTTAGTTATCGGAGACAGCGCACCGTCGGCAGGACAGTCGTCATCGACGTGGACCGGGATAACCGCTTTACCGCCGCAGAAACGCACTCTCGGTCGGGTCACGTCTCGGGTCAGCAACTGATCGGTGACTAACTGAGACGTTCGACTGCGAAACGCGACGCAGACCCAGCGCGACGGGGGGCCCGTCGTCCGTGACCCGGTCCCAGTTCGTCCGACAGTCCGTTCTCGGGGCGATTCACTCCGCCTCGAGGAGGCACTCGCGGACGTATCGTTCGAACGCACTCCGTCCGTCCTCGAGGATGTCGTCGTCGCTGGTCACGCGCTGGGTCATCGTTCCGACGAACATGAGCTGAAACAGCGCCGCCGTCTCCTGTGGATCGACGTCCCGAAAGACGCCCTGTTCGATGCCCGACCGAATCGTGTGGGCGACGTGTTTGCGGACGAACTGATCGCTACGCGTGAAGTGTTCCCGGTAGCCCTCGTCGTGGGCCGCCTGCGCACGCAACTCGACGAGTGCCCGGGTGAAGTCGGTCCCCATCTCGGCGACACCGAGATCGAACGTTTGTTCAACGATTTCCGCGATGTGGTCGTCGGCCCCGCCCGCGCGATACGTCGGGATCTGTCCCTCGAGCTGGTCCAGCATGAACGACAGGAAATCGAGCAGGAGGTCGTCCTTGCTGTCGTAGTGGTGATACAGCAACGACTTGCTCTTCGAGAACTCGTCCCCGATCCGCTGGATCGTCAGTTCGTTGTAGCCGTGTTCACAGAGCGCGACGTAGGTCGCCCTCATAATGGCGTCTCGCGTGTCGTCCGTTTCCTCGAGAAACGGCGGAAACTGCGTCATAGCGGTCGCGTTCCCCCCGACTCAACGAGCGGCTGACAGTCGCCCCGCTCCGGTGGTTCGACTCGAGTCCCGGCGTCGCCCGCCGTCCGATCCGCTGCCGTAACAGCCTCCATCTGAGTACGACGTACCGCTGCAACGTATAAAAATTGATTGAATGGTCAACTGCAGACGCTGCCGATTCGGTCCGAGTCTCGTGTGACGGTCGGTAGCAGGACCGATATAGAGGGAGAAAGTAGATAAGTTCTGACTGAATATTCAGTTAGTACATGACCGAAGAATCGAGGCGGGCTCCCGAGACCGGGTGGCCGACGGCCGTCGTCGGAGCGTTCTCCCGTCCGGAACGGAGAGCAGTATCGAGACGGTCGCGAACCGCGTCGGAGACACCGGCACGCGTTCGTGTCCCGACGGAACAACTGTCGGACCGGCCGACGTGGACCCGCCGCCCGATCGCGGCCGCGAGTCCGGCGGGTCGCGGTCGGTCCCGATCGGGATCGCGTCGTCCTGACGCCGCGACGGTTCGCGGAGGGAGGAACGGCACATGAGTTGGATCGACCGGATCGCCGACGGCGTCACGGAACACAGTCGGGTCGTAATCGCCGTCATGCTCGTTCTCACGGTCGTCGCGGGCTCCGGGGCCGGCATGATCGAGCAGTCCTCGTCGCTCGATCAGTTCCAGAGCGACACCGAGGAAGCACAGAAACTCGAGTACGTCGAGCAGAACTTCTCGACCGGGCAGGAGAACACGTCGGCGGCACAGGTGATCGTCAGGGGTGACAACGTTCTCTCCCAGGAGTCGCTGGTCGAGACGCTCCGACTCCAACAATCGTTCCGCGAGAACGAGACGGTCTCCGGGACGCTCGTCGACGACCGGCCGACGGTCGGCGCGGCGAACCTCGTCGCGATCTCGTCGCTTACCGCCGACCAGCAGCGCGAACTCGAGGCGACGGCCGCGGAGTTCGAGGAACTGAACGCGACCGTCCAGGCGGAACGCACCGCCGTGGCAGAACGGAGCGCAGCGCTGAACGCGACACGGGCGGAGCTTCGCGGGGCGCTCGAGACGCTTCGGGCCGATCCGTCGGCGTCGCCGCGTGAACAGTTCGCAGCGGTCGACGAGAACTCGTCGGTCGACCTGAACGAGACGCAGTACGCGACGTTCAACGAATCGGCACAGCGCCTTCGTGCCGCCGAGAACGAGTCACGGATCGACGCGGCGTACCGCCTCGGGACGCAGGGCGTCCTCGAAGACGAGTACGCGGCCCTCGACCGGCGCAGTGCGGCCCTCGAGTCACAGAGCGAGCGACTCCAGTCGCTCGGCGCTGAACTGTCGGCCGAGCAAGCCGCCCTCGAGAACGCAACCTCACCGACGCTGCCCGAACAGATCGATGCGCTCGAGTCGATGAACGCCACCGAGTACGAGCGCGCCCTCGGTGCCGTCCTGAGCGAGGACTCGTCCGGTCGGACGAGCGGTCTGGCCTTCATGCCGACGAGCTACGACGCCGGATCGACGAGCGCGAACGCGACGATGCTGCTGGTCACCCACCAGACCGAGGGTGATGGCGGCCAGGGCGGAATGGCCTCCGACGCGCTCGTCGACGCGCAACTGGCCATGCAGTCCATCGCCACCGACGCGTTCGAATCCGACGGTGCCGACGTCATCGTCTTCGGCGGCGGCATCATGGGCGAGGAGATCGACAATTCGATGGGCGACAGCCTCGCGATCGTCGGGCCGCTCGCGCTGCTGTTCGTCGTCGTCGCCCTGATCGTCGCGTACCGCGATCTTCTCGATATCCTCCTCGGCCTGTTCGGCATCGCCGCCGTCTTGCTCTGGACGTTCGGCTTCATGGGCTGGACCGGAATCGACTTCAACCAGATGTTCATCGCGGTTCCGGTCCTGCTGATCGGGCTCTCGATCGACTACGCGATCCATATCTTCATGCGCCACCGCGAACAGCGGCAGGCGGGCGGCGCGTACGGTGCCGACGACACGCGCGGCTCGATGGAGACCGCGCTGGCCGGCGTCGGCATCGCGCTCGTGTTGGTGACCGCGACGACGGCGATCGGCTTCCTCTCGAACCTCACGAGTCCGGTGCCACCGATTCAGGACTTCGGCATCGTCAGCGCCGTCGGGATCACGGTCGCCCTGCTCGTGTTCGGCGTCCTGATTCCGGCGCTCAAGATCGAACTCGACGAGTTCCTCGAGAGCCGCGGCTTCGACCGGAAAAAGCGCGCGTTCGGGACCGGCGGCGGGCGGTTCAGCCAGCTCCTGTCGACCGGTTCGACGGCGGCACGCCGGATCCCGATCGTCGTCATCCTGCTCGCGCTTCTCGTGAGCGCTGGCGGTGCCTACGGCGCGACGCAGGTCGATACCAGCTTCAGCCAGGAGGACTTCATCGCGGAGGACCCCCCGGCGTGGACGGACGACCTCCCCGAGCCGTTCAAACCCGGCGACTACTCGATGAAGGAGAACCTCGAGTTCGTCAACGAGAACTTCGTTCGGGAGGATTCACAGGCACAGATTCTCGTGGAGGGCAACGTTACTGATCCGGCGACGATACAGCGGCTCGAGGCGGCCGAACGCGAGGCCGCCAACAGCTCCGTCGCCGCCACCCTCTCGAGCGGCGAGGCCGACGTCCGAAGTCCGATCGGGACGATGCAGCAGGTCGCACGCGAGAACGAATCGTTCAACGCGACGCTCACCGCGGCGGATACCGACGGTGACCGCGTCCCCGACCGGAACCTCGAGCAGGTGTACGACGACCTGTTCGCGGTCGCCCCCGACGAAGCGAGCGGCGTCCTCCACCGGACCGCGGACGGTGACTACGAGGCCGCCCGACTGGTTATCTCGACGAGCGGCACCGCGGCCATGAGCGACGTCACGACCGAGATGCGATCCATCGCGGACGGGATCGACGGGAACGGGCTCGAGGCCACCGCGACCGGGCAGACGATCCTGTTCGACATCATCCAGGACCAACTCATGGACACGGTCATCGAGAGCCTGCTGATCACCCTCGTGGCCGTCTTCGCCTTCCTGATGATCGCCTACCGGCTCACGAAAGGCAGTGCGACCCTCGGTGCGGTGACGCTGTTGCCGGTCGTGTTCAGCGTCTCGTGGATTCTCGGGACGATGTCCCTGCTCGAGATCCCGTTCAACGTCATGACGGGGATGATCACGAGCCTCACGGTCGGGCTCGGCGTCGCCTACAGCATCCACATGAGCGAGCGCTACAGCCTCGAGTTGGAGCGGACCGGCTCCGTCTGGGAGGCGATGTCCCGGACGGTCACCGGCACTGGCGGCGCGTTGCTCGGCAGCGCCGCGACGACCGTCGGCGGCTTCGGCGTCCTCGCGTTCGCCATCCTCCCGCCGCTCCAGCAGTTCGGGATCATCACGGGGCTGACGATCGTCTACGCGTTCCTCGCGAGCGTCCTCGTCCTCCCGAGCCTGCTCGTGGTCTGGACGCGGTATCTCGGGCCGGACGTTTCGTTCGACGCGCCGAACAGTTCGCCCGCACCCACGGCCAGCGACGGCGGGCAGCCAGCGGATCAGCCGGACCGAACTGAGGAGTAACTCGGTCCCGGTCCGCCGTTCGATCCTCGCTCGAGCGACGTGGAACACGGACCGGACCGATTCCGTTCTACCTGTTTGCTACTCAGGCGATCAAAAAGAATCGCGGGACCCGTCCCAGCTTCGGCGCTACTCGTTTTCCGGGTTGCTCGGGTGGTACTCGGTGTCGTACTCCCCCGGGCTGTCGTCGACGCGGTCGGGGTTGAGTCGGCCCGACAGCAGCATGAAGTCGACCAGCGTCAGCGCGAGCATCGCCTCGACGACGGGGACCCCACGCGGCGGGAGGACGGGATCGTGGCGGCCGATGACCTGCTCCTCTTTTATCTCGCCGGTCTCCCAGTCGGCGGTCTGCTGGGACTTCGGGATCGAGGTCGGCGCGTGCAGCGTCACCTCGCCATAGATCGGTTCGCCGCTCGAGATGCCGCCCTGAATCCCACCGTGGTCGTTCTCGACTGGGACCGGGTCGCCGTCCTCGCCGAACTCCCAATCGTCGTTGCGCTCCTTACCGGTCCACTCGCGGGCCTCGCGGCCGAGCCCGAACTCGAAGGCCGTCGTGGCGGGCACCGCCATCATTGCCTGGCCGAGTCGCGCGGACAGCGAGTCGAACCGCGGCGCACCCAGCCCGACGGGGACGCCCTGTGCCTCGAAGTAGATGCTGCCGCCGATGGAATCGCCTTCCTCCTGATACTCTTCGATCCGCTCTTGCATCCGCTCGGCGGTCTCGGGGTGGGCACAGCGGACGTCGTTTTCCTCCGAATGTTTCTTGATCTGGTCGAAGCTCACTTCGGGCGCTTCGATGTCGTCGATCTGGTTGACGTGGGCCTTGAGTTCGATCCCCTCACGCTCGAGGAGTTTCTTCGCGATTGCGCCCGCAGCGACCCAGTTGACGGTCTCGCGGGCCGACGAGCGGCCGCCGCCGCCCCAGTTGCGCGTCCCGAACTTGGCCGAGTAGGTGAAGTCGCCGTGAGAGGGACGGGGCGCGGTGATGAAGGGTTCGTACTTGCCCGAGCGGGCGTCCTTGTTCTGGATGACCAGCCCGATTGGCGTCCCCGTGGTGTAGCCGTCCTGAATTCCCGATTTGATCGAGACATCGTCGGGCTCGCCCCGAGATGTCGTGATCATCGACTGACCCGGCTTTCGCCGGTCGAGGTCCGCCTGAATGTCCTCCTCGGAAAGCTCGAGGCCGGCGGGACAGCCCGAGACGGTACAGCCCATCGCTTCCCCGTGGCTCTCGCCGAACGTGGTCACCTGAAAGAGGCGACCGAAGCGGTTGCCGTTCATTATCACGTCCTCGGGGACCGGGCCACTTAGCCCTGCAGGGTTCGGCCACGGCCGGCGGGCCGCCGCTGCCCGGGCAGTCGGCGACAGTTTGCGGAAGTCGAAGCCGTTCCGTTTCGGACCGGCCTCGAGTATGAAAGCGTCCGGATATGTACCCGAAAGCATGCGACAGCAGTACGGGACTGCGGTCGAGTCGATCCCGATGGGCCGATGTAATCACGCTTATACAGCTCAGCGAGAAAGTCGCCGGTAGAGTACATGCGCTGGCAGTACCGGACGACGGTCCTCGGCCTCTGTCTGCTCGCGTTCTTCGTCACGTACTTCGCCCGGATGGCGATCAGTCCGGTCGTTCCGTTCATCGTCGCGGACTTCGCCGTCTCGAACACGGCGATCGGGTTCGCGCTGACGGGGATGTGGCTCGCCTACGGCCTCTCGCAGTTTCCCAGCGGCGTCCTCAGCGACCGCTACGGGGAGAAGCCGGTGATCCTCGTCGCCGTCGGCGGGACCGTGATCGCGAGCGTGTTGCTCGCGTTCTCGCCGATCTTCGCCGCCTTCGTCGTTTTCGCCGTTCTCCTCGGCTCGGTCGCGGGGCTGCACTACGCCGTCGCGACGACGCTGCTCTCGCGGACCTACGACGAACTCGGCCGCGCGGTCGGGATCCACTCGATCGGCGGCCCGCTGGCCGGGCTCGTCGCCCCCGTCGCGGCGGCGTGGGTCGGCGTCCGGTTCGGCTGGCGGCCGGCGCTCGCGCTCACGCTCGTCGTCGGCCTGCCGGTTTTCGTCCTCTTCGCGTGGCGGATCCACCCGACCGAACCGCGGCGGCCGGACCAGCCGATGCGGGAGCGGTTCGAACTCGCCACCCTGCTCGAACTGGTCTCGCGGCCGGCGGTCGCCTTTACCCTCGCGATCGCCATGCTCGGTACCTTCATCGTCCAGGGGTTGCTTACGTTCCTGCCGACGTTTCTCGTCGAACACCACCGCTACTCGGCGACGCTCGCCGGAACCGCCTTCTCGGCCTTCTTTTTCGTCCGGACCGTCGGCCAGTTCGCCGTCGGCGAACTCTCCGATCGATACGGCCGCGACCTCGTGATCGGCGCGTCGCTGTTTGCCGGATCGGTCGGCCTGTTCGGCCTCGTCGTCGGCGGGAGCCGCGCCACTGTCGGCATCGCCGTTCTCGCAGCCGGCCTGGGCTCGAGTTTCTTCGCGGCGATCGATCCCCGGTTTCTCGACCAGTTCGGCGACACCGAACGCGGGGCCGGCTTCGGGCTCGTCCGGACGTGCTACACCGTCGTCGGCTCCGCCGGCTCGGTCGGCGTCGGCCTGCTGGCCGACCTGTTCGGCTGGGGCGCGGCGTTTGTCGTTCTCGGCGGGCTGTTTTCGATCACGTTCCTCGCGCTGGCCGTGAACTGGGCGTTTGGACTCGGCTATTGACCGCGAGCGCAGCGACGGGTCGTCGGTCGTCGGGGGTCCGTCTCGCACCCCGCGTATAATTCGAATACGTTATGGAAATCCGTGCTAGCACGTATTCATCTATCTATATATACTCGAGTGACCGTCTAGGAAGTAGGAAGTATTCTTCCGTTACCATGACTGCATCCCCCATTTCCACAGACGCGCGCAACACGTTCGAAAGCACCATCGGCGGCTACACGGTCGGCGGTCGCGCCCACAGCCTCTCGGCCTGGTTCGTCCTCTCGCTCCGGCTCATGATGGGCTGGGCCTTCGCCTACTCCGGGTTCACCAAGCTCGTCGCGGCCGAACCGTTCAGCGCCGGCGGCTACCTGACCAACGTCGCCGCGACCAACGGCAACCCCCTCGCCGGCCTCTTCGCCTGGATGGGCTCGACGCCGTGGTTCGTCGAGTTCGCGAACGTCGCCGTCCCGTGGGGCGAACTCCTGATCGGACTCGGCCTGCTCGTCGGCGCGCTCGTCCGCCTCGCGGCGTTCTTCGGCGCGCTCATGATGCTCATGTTCTACTTCGGGAACTGGGACATCGCCCACGGCGTCATCAACGGCGACTTCGCCTACATGCTCGTGTTCCTCGCCGTTGCCGCCTTCGGCGCCGGCCGCATCCTCGGCCTCGACGCCTGGATCGAAAGCTACGATCCCGACGGCGAGACGTTGCTCGAGCGCTACCCCCGACTCGAGTACCTCCTCGGATAGACAACTTCGTGCTGTTCTCCTGCTGTCGCTGTACTCGATTGTACTACTCGAAGCCGGCTGCGACTCACTCGTGGACGGAACACCGCGATAGCTTTTGAGCAAACGATCAGCTCGAGCGACTCAGGGCAGTTCGAACTCGATCGCCGCACCCTGGCGCGACCACCTTTTGTCTCGCTCGTCGCTCGCTCACGGATCGCTTTGCTCCCCGTTCGCGTTCTGCGGTTCTCGCTCGCAAAATCTGGGCCAAAAAGCCTAGTCGACTCGTCTCAGGGCAGTTCGAACTCGATCGCCGCACCCTGGCGCGACCACCTTTTGTCTCGCTCGTCGCTCGCTCACGGATCGCTTTGCTCCCCGTTCGCGTTCTGCGGTTCTCGCTCACTTCGTTCGCTTCAAACCGCACGCTCCTCGCTCGCAAAATCTGGACCAAAAAGCCTAGTCGACTCGTCTCAGGGCAGTTCGAACTCGATCGCCGCACCCTGGCCGAAGCCGACACACTCCGTCGCGATACCGCGCTCGACGCCCTCGCGGTTCATCTCGTGGACCAGCGTCACCGGGAGGCGCGCGCCGGAACAGCCCAGCGGATGGCCGATCGCGATCGCGCCGCCGTTGACGTTCAGTTGATCGTCCGGAATGCCCAGTTCGCGCTGGGAGTACAGCGTCTGGCTGGCGAAGGCCTCGTTGATCTCGACCAGCCCGTAGTCGTCGATGTCACGGCCCGCGCGCTCGAGCAGTCCCTCCGTCGCGGGGACCGGCCCAACGCCCATGACCGTCGGGTCGACGCCAGCGACGTAGCTAGTCCCGACTTCGGCGAGGACCTCGAGGTCGTTCTCGTCGGCGAACTCCCGGCTGGTCAGCATGACGCCGGCCGCACCGTCGGCGATCTGGGACGCGTTACCAGGTGTGACCGTGCCGTCTTCCTTGAACACCGTCGGGAGTTCGGCGAGCTTCTCGGGGGTCGTCCCCGGACGGAGCCCCTCGTCCTCGTCGTGGACGCCGTCCTCGGTCTCGATCGGGACGATCTCGTCGTCGAACTTGCCCGCCTCGGTCGCTTCGACCGCGCGCTGCTGGCTGCGCGCGCCGTACTCGTCCTGTTCCTCGCGACTGATGTCGTATTTCTCGGCGACCTTCTCGGCGGTCATCCCCATCTGGAGGTTCCGCATCCCGTACTCCTCGTCGAGTTTCGGATACATCTCGCCGCTGTCGGCCGCGCCCATCTTCACGCGGCTCATGCTCTCGACGCCGCCGGCGATGACCGCCTGATGGCGGCCCGCGGCGATCGAGTCCGCGGCGCTGATGATCGCCTGCGCCGAGGAGGCACACTGGCGGTCGACCGTCGTCGCCGGGACCGACTCGCCCAGCTCGGAGAACAGTGCGATCTGACGCGCGATGTTCGTCCGCTGCTCGGAGCGTTGCTGGGCACAACCCCACATCAGATCGTCGACGTCGTCGCCCTCGACGCCGGTCTCCGCGAGCATCTCGTCGACCAGCGGAATCGAGAGGTCCTCGCTCCGAACCTCTGCGAGGGCTCCGTCTTCTTTCCCCTGTGCGGTCCTAACAGCGCTAACGATTACCGGCGTATTGCCTGACATTGTATGCCATCATTTTTCCTGGGGATAAATAGCTACCCTTGGCGGAAGATAACGTGGGTCTCGAATCGTCGATGGCTGGCGTCGGCTACGCCCGTCGCTCGAGCGCGACGCCTACCTCCTCGAGCAGGTCGAAGAAGCCGGGGAACGAGACGTCGACGTGGTCGGCTCCCTCGATCGTGGTCTCGCCGTCGGCCGCGAGGCCGGCGAGCGCCAGCGCCATGATGATTCGGTGATCGTCGCGTCCGGAAACGGTCGCACCCTCGAGCGTCGAGTCCCCGCCGTGGACCGTCAGTGAGTCGCGCTCCTCAGTGGTTTCGACGCCCATCTTTCCCAACGCCTCGGCCATCGCACTCACGCGGTCGGTCTCCTTGTAGCGGACGTGTTCGGCGTTCGTAATCTTCGTGTCGCCGTCCGCGACCGCCCCCAGCGTCGCGATCGTCGGCAGGAGGTCGGGCGTGTCCTCGACGTCGACCTCGATCCCGGCGAGCGGGGCGGCTGCGACGTCGATCGTCCCCGACTCGCGGTCCCAGTCGACGTCGGCACCCATCCGCTCGACGATCTCCACGATTGCGGTGTCTCCCTGTGCGCTGGGATGCGCGCCCTCGATGCGGATCCCCTCGCCGTCGGCGGCGATCGCCCCCGCAGCCAGCGGGTACGAGATCGACGAGAAGTCGCCGGGGACGGCGTACTCCCCGCCCGCGGGTGCGTAGGACTGGCCGCCATCGACCGCAAAGCCGTCCTCGGTGTGGCGGGCGTCGACGCCGAAGTCGTCGAGGACCTCGAGCGTGATGTCGACGTAGGGTGCGGACTTGAGTTCCGTCTCGAGGTCGATCGCGAGCCCCTCGTCGGTGACCGCACCGGCCATCAACAGGGCGGTGATGTACTGCGAGGAGACGTCGCCCGGGATCGACACCTCGCCGCCCGACAGCGGGCCGGTGACGACCAGCGGGGCCTGCCCGTTCCCGCGAGTGCTGTCGGCCGTCGCGCCGAGATCGGCCAGCGCCTCGAGCAGCGGCCCCTGGGGCCGCGAACGAAGCGATTCGTCGCCGGTCAGGACCGTCGTGCCGTCGGCAAGCGCCGCGGCCGCGGTGACGAGTCGCATCGTCGTCCCGCTGTTCGCGCAGTCGACGACGTCGGCCGGCACGTTGGGCCGGCCGTCGAAACCGTCGATCTCG